>NZ_DVEH01000031.1 GCF_015295825.1 Thermosynechococcus sp. M98_K2018_005 | reverse complement strand
CCTCAGCCCCCCCTTTTAGCGTTTTCCCCCTCACTCAAGTCACCCTTGGCATTGCCCAAGATGCCGCCTTCCAGTTTTACTACGCTGACACCCTTGATCTGCTCCAAGCTTTAGGGGCAAGGTTAATCGCGGTCTCGCCGCTGCGGGATACCCACTTGCCCACAGGTCTGCATGGTTTGATCTTGGGGGGTGGCTTTCCAGAGGTGTTTGCACCAGAGTTAGCGGCGAATCACTCCTTTCTTGAATCACTGCGGCAGGCCATTCAAGGGGGCTTAGCCATCTATGCCGAGTGTGGCGGCCTTATGTACCTCAGCCAAGGGATCCAAACCTTCGAGGGGCACTACTACCCTTTGGTGGGATACTTGCCGACAGTTGCCCGCATGGGTAAAAAACTCACCCTCGGCTATCGCCAAGCCACGGCTTTACAAACAACGGTGTGTCTGCAGGCAGGAGAGAGGGTTCAAGGCCACGAATTTCACTATTCCTGTTTGAGTGGGCCGCCGCCCGCGCCCCTGTGGCAATTGGATGGTCAAGCAGAGGGCTGGGGCAATTCTCGAATCCACGCCAGTTATCTCCATCTCCATTGGGGCGACCATCCGCAGTGGGCAATTCGCTTTCTTCAGCAGGCAGCAAAGGTTGGATAATGCGACTCACGGGAACGTAATTTTTGAAGGTATTTTTGTAGGGTGGTGTTGGGGACGGTCAATGCCAAGGCAATACCGCTACGGGCTATACCTTTGCCTTGGGCTGCTAGTGACGCTGGGCGTGACTTTTGCCGCTTGGGCAACGGCGCCCTCCCAAAACTTGGAGTATTGGCAGCGGGTGATCCAACAACATCAGCAGCACCAGCAGGCGGTGGGTCAGCAGCGTCAACAACTAGAACGCCTTGAGGCAGCAGCGAGCGATCGCCTTGAGAGTTTGGAAACCAATGTGGACACGACAACGCAGCAGCTAATGGCGGCCAGCGATCGCCTGCAAGCAGCGGAAAAACTGCTCAAAGACCTCAAGGAACAGCAACAAACCCTCAGCCAGCGCTACGAAGCCAGCGTGGCCGTGATTAGCGATCGCCTGCGGCGGCTACAACGCTACCGTGAGATTCCCCAGTGGGCAATGGTCTTTGAGGCGGAAACCCTTAACGATTGGCTTGAGCAGCAGGGGCGTCTGCGTCAGGTCTATGAGCGCGATCGCCAGCACTTGACCGCCTTGGTTCGCGATCGCGAGCGACTTCAGCAGCAGGAGCGACAAATTCAAGTGCAACAGCGCTTCATTCAAGCCCTACGCCAGCAACTGCAACAGCAACAGGCCATCTATGAGCGCGAAGCAGCAAACCAACGGCAACTCATTGCTCGTCTGCGGAGCGATCGCCAAGCCCTTGCCGCTATTGAAGCCCAACTCGCCCGTGATAGTGCCGCCATTCAGCAACTCATTAGCCATCTCCCGAGGGGCGCCCCACCCCTTCCCCGCAGTGGCCGTCTCGCCTACCCGATTCAAGCACCGCTGACCAGTCCCTTTGGTTGGCGGATTCACCCAATTCTAGGCAGGCGGCGATTTCATGCTGGTGTGGACTTTGGCGCTGATTTTGGCACCCTCATCTTTGCTGCTGAAGCGGGCACCGTGATCTTTGCCGGTTGGTTAGGGGGCTACGGCCAAACTGTGATTCTGGATCATGGCGGCGGCATGACGACCCTCTACGCCCATGCCCAGCGGCTCCTAGTACGGGAAGGCCAATTGGTGCAGCAAGGGCAGCCCATTGCTGAGGTTGGCTCGACGGGGCTGTCAACAGGTCCCCACCTCCACTTTGAAGTACGCCTCAACGGCGAACCCAGCGATCCCTTGGCCTATCTCTAGGGGGTTGGCTGCCAAAAAACGCCAATGGCATTATTGACCCGCGTCGTTGTCACCGAATGGCGATCCACCAATACCCCACCCATATACAGAGCGGTTGAACTGCCACCATCCAGATTGACGGCATTGATCAAGCCCAACTCGCGGACAATTTGTGCCCATTCGGCGAGGGTTGGCCCCATACCACCAATACGGTTGTGGGTGGTGACCCAGACAATGCTGCCATCCCTGCGATTGCCCATGGCACTCCGGGGGGCTGCCTGCGCATCTAAACCCACTCCAAATTGCTCCAGTGCCGCATTCAAGACCACTCGCCCCTGATCCACCAGGAGGGGGCCTGCACCGACAATATTGGGAATGCTATGAAAGACAGCGGGCACAGCCGTGGTTTCCAGTTGCACGGAAGCTCCCAGCGGGAAGTTTGCCAAGGCGGAATCAAAGTTACGCGCCACCAGTAGGAAGCCATCTGCGGGAATGGGAACCGTTTGATGGTTATTGATGGGTTGCTGCCCCACCACCTGCTGATTGCGCACTGTGATTACCACTTCACTGCCCGTTTTCCCTTGGTAACTTGCACCCCAACTGGGGGTATAGAGGGCAAGACCGGCTTGGACATAGCCAGAATTAAATGTGACAATGGGCACTGTGCCGGCGGGCGTCCTCACCCACTGCTGCAAACTAAGGCGACCGACAACAATTTGGCCGCGATCGTCCCAGCCAATGGCACCACGATTGAGAATCGGGCCTGAGAGCCAGTTGCCCTCACTGCGAATTGCCCCCAAGGGAGCTTGGCGATCGCGATTAAAGAATCCAGCATTAATGGCGGCTGCGGCTTGCCAGCGTTGAGCCAGTTCGGGTACCGTTGCTAAGCCCACCAAGGTGGTGGGGGTCATTCCGAGGGGACGCAGACGCAGCCCCGGCTGTTGGGGGTTGATGATCAGCAGATCCACAGGAAACTGACGACTGCCGAGGGTAACGGTTTGCTGTTGCCAACGTAGCCCCGGTGCCCATTGAATCGTACGCGGGGGGGGCGCATCACTGCGAAAATCAATCACCAGACGGGTTGGGTTGAGCAGCATCGAGGCCACTGGGCGAGCTGTGCCGGGAATTTGTGTTTCCAGTACGGTGCGATTGGCAGTAGCGGTAACTTTGACATTGGGAATTGTAGCTAACTGGCCGCTGGCTTCAATGGTCAGGCTAAAATCCCGTGGGGTGAGACCAGTGCGGCTAAAGGTGAGCCGATTCACTTGCCAAGGGGTGGGGCGGTCTAATTCAAAGACCCAGCGATCGCCTTGTCGTCCCTGCCGCCAACGGAGAATTCGTGCCGGGGGTGTACTGATCTGCAGCGTATTGCCTTGGGGTTGCACCTGCCACTGGTATTGCTCAATCCACGGTGTAATGTCCAAGTAGCGATACATGCCATTGGCACTAAAGCGCACCGCCAAGGGACTAAATTGTGGCTGAAACCAAGCCACTGGTTGCTGAAACGGGTCTGTAGTATCCCCAAGGAGCACCCCCAAGCGATGGGCAAGGCCACCATCGCTAATCCCTGTGCGCAGTTGATTTTGGTTATCGCGCCACTGCTGCCAAGCCACGGGGTAGTCGCGGCCATTTAAGTTCAGGCGATCACCTTGAATCTCTTGAGCTAATGCGATATTGGCGCTGGAGCTAGCGATCACAATCCCACTGCCAACAACCAGAGAAGCTGACCTTGCAAACACGTCACCGTCCCTACTGAAACGCTATAGTTGACCCTGTAGCCCTGCAGATTGCTCCAGAGCAACGAGGATCAATTTTGGGCAACTCAGTTAGGCCTAATCTGAGGACGAGGACACTTCCTCTGGGGGCGGTGCCACTTGGGGCTGGAACTGGAAGAGGGAATACACCACATTGCGGCGAATCATCACCATCATGTCCAAGAACAATTCATAGCCCTCCCGTTTGTACTCCACCAAGGGATCCTCTTGGCCATAGCCCCGTAGGCCGACCGACTCGCGCAGGGCATCCATTTGTTGGAGGTGCTCCCGCCACAGCAGGTCAATCTGTTGCAGGATAAAGAACCGCTCGGCTTGCCGCATCAGACCCGTTTGGATGCGCTCAATTTCTGCTTCTTTTTGCTCGTAGGCGGTGCGCACTTGCTCATGCAAAAAGGCCTGCATCTCCGGTACGCTCAGATGCGCCAGATGCTCAGGGCGCAGATCCGACAGCAAATAGACAAATTCCTGCACCTTGGCCACCAAGCCCTCTAAATCCCATTCCTCTGGTGGTAGATCAGGATTGACATAGGCGGCAATGATGTCATCCATCGTTTTTTCGGCATACTCCAGCACCCGATCCTTGAGGTCTTCCCCTTCTAGCACCCGCCGCCGCTCAGCATAGATGGCGCGTCGCTGGTTATTCATCACCTCGTCATATTCAAAGACCTGCTTGCGGATGTCGTAATAGTAGGTTTCCACCTTCCGCTGGGCATTTTCCAAGCTGCGGGTGAGGAGTCCCGACTCAATGGGCATATCCTCGTCAACGCGCAGGGCATTCATAATACTGGCGACGCGATCGCCCCCAAAGATGCGCAGTAGGTTATCCTCCAGGCTTAGGAAAAAGCGCGTTGATCCGGGGTCGCCTTGGCGTCCTGCCCGTCCTCGCAACTGGTTATCAATCCGCCGCGATTCATGGCGTTCTGTACCAATCACGTGCAAACCACCGAGGGCCACCACTTCTTCGTGTTCTTTCTTGGTGACCACCTCATATTCTTCGCGGATACGGTTAAAGGCATCCCGCAGGGCTTGAATCACAGGGTCTTGGGTCGGGGCTTTCTCCGAGGCGATCGCCAGCATATCCTCCGCCTGCAACTCCGGCAGACTACGCTCACCATAGGTCTTGACCGCCACATCCACCGCATGGCGCAGCAGCTTTTCCGCATCCTTGCTAATTTCGCATGGGAAGAGTCCCGGTGAGGCTTTCCAATTTTTCTGGGCTGCCTGACTAAAGCCTTGGCCACCCCCGCGAGCCATTTTCAGCCCCAACAGCATCATCGGGTCATCACTGGGGGGCATGACAATGCGAGGCATAAAGTATTCCCGCACCTTGAGGCGTGCCATATAGTCGGCATTCCCCCCCAAGATAATGTCGGTGCCTCGGCCTGCCATGTTGGTTGAGATCGTCACTGCACCCTTGCGGCCGGCTTGGGCAATGATCTCTGACTCCCGCTCCACATTTTCGGGTTTAGCATTCAGCAGGTTATGGGGAATTTCCAACTCCCGCAGCAGTTGGGACAATAGCTCCGACTTTTCAACACTGGTGGTACCCACTAGCACTGGGCGACCCGTAGCGTGAATCTCCGCACATTCAGAGGCCACGGCCAACCATTTACCCCGCTCGGTTTTATAAACCACATCGGGAAAGTCCCGCCGCTGACTGGGGCGATTGGTGGGCACCACCGTCACTTCTAGCTTGTAAATTTTCTCGAATTCCGCCTCTTCAGTCTTGGCGGTACCCGTCATCCCCGCCAACTTCGGATAGAGCAAAAAGAGATTTTGGTAGGTAATTGTGGCGAGGGTTTGGGACTCATTTTGAATTTCGAGGCCTTCTTTGGCTTCGATCGCCTGATGCAGGCCATCACTCCAACGGCGACCCACCATAACCCGTCCCGTGAATTCATCCACAATCACCACTTCACCGTTGCGGACAATGTAGTTCACATCCCGCTGGAAGAGTTCCTTGGCCTTGATGGCATTAAAGATATAGTGTGCCCAAGGGTCTTGGGGGTCATAGAGATCGTTTACCCCCAGCAATTTCTCCGCCTCGATAAACCCCTCATCGGTCATCAGCACATTGCGAGCTTTTTCATCCACCTCGTAGTGCTCGTCCTTTTTTAGAAGACGGGCGACCTCAGCCGCCTTGAGGTACTTCTCGGTGGGACGCTCCACTTGACCTGAAATAATCAGGGGTGTGCGGGCTTCGTCAATCAGTACCGAATCCACCTCGTCAATGATGCAGTAATTGAAGGGACGCTGAACCACCTCGGCCATGGACGTGGCCATATTGTCCCGCAGGTAGTCAAAGCCAATTTCGCTGTTGGTGGCATAGGTGATATCGCAGGCATAGCTTTTCTGCCGCTCTTGGGGAGCCATTTGCTGCTGAATCAGCCCGACCGTCAGACCCAAAAAGCGATGCACCTGCCCCATCCATTCCGCATCCCGCCGTGCCAGATAGTCGTTGACCGTAACAATGTGCACCCCTTTCCCCGTCAGGGCATTCAGGTAGGCTGGCAGCGTGGCCACGAGGGTTTTCCCTTCCCCCGTTTTCATTTCGGCAATCTGGCCATCGTGGAGAATCATGCCACCGATGAGCTGGACATCAAAGTGGCGCATCCCCAGTACCCGTCGCGAGGCTTCGCGCACCACGGCAAAGGCCTCGGGCAGCAAATCATCGAGGGTCTCGCCATTGTCGAGTCGCTGCCGAAACTCAGCCGTTTTCGCCTGTAGCTCACTATCGCTTAGGGGCTGAATTTGCTCCTCTAGCAGGTTGATCTCGACCACAAGGGGTTGATACTTTTTAACCTTGCGCTGATTGGGATCGCCAAATAGGGCTTTCAGCATGCGACAGGCACCATGGATACAAAGCTATACATTTTAATCGTATAGCAACTGCAAGTTCCTCGCTGCCTAGACATATTGGCTGATGTCCTCTTGGCAGACATCGCTGAGGTAGGTGAGGGCACGAAACCGCAGCATCACGACCTCCTCATAAAAGGGATTGAGTTTACACAGGGGGGGAATGGTGATTACTGGCCGACCAAAGAAGGAAAGGGTGCGGGCAAAGGGACATTGAGCTGGGATGAGGCGGCAAATGCGGTGGGCGATCGCTGGCGTTGTAATCGGATAAGTCATTAACCACTGACGGATTTTGGTCATTAACGAAGTGGGCGTGCGGTGGGCAAGCAGTTGATTCATAGGGCTGTCCTCACAATTGCGCATACCCTCACGGTAAAATATAATTCGGGCAAATAACAATACGCTTTTAATATAAAAAATTTTTATAAGTAATAAGCATTGCTAAACTTGCAGCCGGTTCAGGTGAGGACTCGCCGTCCTTCAGCTCAGCAGAGTGCTAAACTGTTCAGCAACTCAAACTCTAATGAAGTTTTGTCTAGAAATTCTTCAATTGCTTGCATAAACTCATTTACCGCTTTTACCCATTATCTTGGCCTTGCTGGAATTCGTTAAGGAAGATACTCAATGCCTCCACTGGTTGCTAACTACTACCTGACCTATCGCTGTAACGCCCGCTGCCACTTTTGCGACATTTGGGCACTAGAGCCAGGCAAAGAAGCTGATTTTAGCGCCATCCAAACCAATCTCCGCGATTTGAAACGTCTGGGCGTGAAATATGTGGACTTTACGGGGGGTGAACCGCTGCTGCGTGCCGATGCCCCAGCCATTTACCGTGAAGCCAAGCGTCTTGGTTTCATGACCAGCATGACGACAAACACGATTCTCTATCCCCGCCGTGCCAAGGAAATTCAGGGCTTGGTGGATTTCTTGAACTTCTCCCTCGATGGGCCTGATGCGGCCACCCATGATCAGTCGCGGGGCGTGAAAATTTTTGACACGCTGGTGGAGTCCGTCAAAATTGCCCTTGAGCTTGGCGAATATCCAGTGCTAAACCACACCGTCACTGCCCAAAATTATGAACGAATTGGTGAAGTGGCCGAATTTGCCCAAAGTCTAGGGGTACGGGTTTGGCTGAACCCCGCTTTTACAGCCCATGAAAACTACAACGACAAGAAGAACCCCACCCCTGAAATTGCTGACCACATTGAAGAAAATGCGAAGAAGTATAACAATGTTGGTTACAATAAGGCAGCATTAGCCCTCATCCGTGCGGGGGGAAACAATACCCAAAATCCCCGTTGCAAGGCGGTGGATGCAGTCATTGCCATTTCCCCCAATGATGAGTTGCTGCTACCGTGCTACCACTTTGCGCAGAAGGGAGTCCCCATCAACGGTCGCCTGTACGAACTGTACAAGTCCTCCGAAGTGGTAGAGGAGTATCGCCGCTCCCAAGGCCGACTCTCCGTCTGCGAAGGCTGCACCGTGTGGTGTTATCTCATTCCCAGCTTCTTTAAGGGAGTGGATAAGTACTGGTTTCTCAATCAGGTGACCTATGCCGGAGAATTCCTGGCCCGAAAACAGTTTCTACAACGAAGCCGATCCCCTCGACGAACTCCTGTCGGAGTGGGTTGATGCCCCAGAGAGTCCTCCATTACAACCACGTTCTGAGGGTCGCCGTCGCAAGGCTTTCCTGGCGCTCTCTCTGATTTGGGGGAGTACGATCGCCCTGCATCTGATTGTGGGTGGTATTTGGCTCATCTATGCCCTAACGTTGCTAATGAGCTTGCAAACGCTGCGCTACTGGCGAGCCAAGCCACAAACACTACCTGCATTAGAGGCCACAGAAAGGGTGCAGCCAATGGTGTCTTTGGTGGTGGCGGCCAAAAATGAAGAGGCGGTGATTGGTCGCCTAGTGAAAAACCTTTGCCGCTTGGACTATCCCCACTATGAAGTGTGGATTATTGATGACAACAGTAGCGATCGCACCCCCGATATTTTGAGTGAACTACAAAAGCAGTATCCTTGCCTCAAGGTGCTGCGGCGGCTGCCGGGGGCGGGGGGCGGCAAATCCGGTGCCCTCAATCAAGTCCTGCCCTTGACACGGGGAGAAATTATTGGTGTCTTTGATGCCGATGCCACGGTACCCCAAGATTTACTGCAAGAGGTGGTCAGCCGCTTTCAAGTGGCCAGTGTTGGCGCGGTGCAAGTGCGCAAAGCGATTAGTAATGCCGACATCAATGTGCTGACCCAGGGTCAAGCTGCAGAAATGATCCTTGATGCCTACTATCAACAGCAGCGGGTGGCCTGTGGCGGCATGGGAGAACTGCGGGGCAACGGCCAATTTGTGCGGCGGCAAGCCCTAGAGCGCTGCGGTGGCTGGAATGAAGAAACGATTACTGACGATCTGGATCTTAGTCTGAAGCTGCATCTTCACGGTTGGCAGATTGACGTGCTAATGAATCCAGCGGTACAGGAGGAGGGCGTGACCACACTAGTGGCACTGTGGCACCAACGCAATCGCTGGGGCGAGGGCGGCTACCAAAGCTATCTCGACTACTGGCAACCCTTGCTGCGCAATCGCCTGGGCTGGCAAAAAAGTTGGGATGTGTTCTGCTGGTTTTTGATCAAATATGCCATTCCCACGGCCACAATCCCCGACCTGCTGATGGCCGTACTGCGTCACCGTAGCCCCCTGTTGGTGCCCCTAACCACACTGAGCTTTACGATTTCGATGGTGGGGATGTTGCGGGGCATTCCTCAGGCACAATCGGTGAGCATCTGGCAACTCTTTTGGCAGAGTTTGCGGGGAACCCTGTATATGCTCCATTGGTTACCAGTGGTAAGTACAACCACGCTGCGCATGGCAGTACGGGCGAAGCGTCTCAAGTGGGTGAAAACTGTGCACCACGGCGTCTAAAGCTAAACATTGGCCAAAAAAAGATCAGTGCGGCGACAACCTTGAGCTAGGCTAGGAGCAGAGTTTTGACTGGTTCTGCCATGTCTCGCAATACCAACCTGCTGCCCTTGCTGGTGTCTCTTGTCGTCACCTGTGGTCTATTGGGGGTGGGGGCAGTGCTCGTGATTCGGTTACTGGGCAATCAAAATCCCCTCCAACAGCTGACTGAAAACTTGGGGGTACCCCAGAGTACACCCGAGAGGGCCGGTGCCAATTTCAGCGATGTCAGCAATGTTCCCAGTGGCACGTTTCAATACGGGGGCAGTACGACGTGGGCACCGATTCGCCGTGATGTGGATCCCCTGATTCAAGCGGCTTGGCCGAATTTTCGTCTGCGCTACACGGATCCACCCACAGGGACACCGGGGTCGGGCAGTGGCATTCGCATGTTAATGAATAATCAACTGGCCTTTGCCCAGTCTTCCCGCCCCCTCAATGAGCAGGAGCGGCAGCAGGCGCAGAGTCAAGGGGTGAAATTGCTGGAATTACCGGTGGCGATCGATGGCATCGCGATTGCCGTTAATCCCAACCTCCAGATTCCCGGTCTCACTGTGCAACAAGTGGTTGATATTTACACGGGTAAACTGACGAACTGGAGCCAAGTAGGCGGTCCGAATCTGGCCATTACCCCCTTTTCACGGCGGCTTGAAGATGGCGGAACGGTAGAGTTTTTCGTCCAAGATGTCTTGGGCAACCAGCCATTCAGTCCCAAGGTGGTGAGGGTGCGGGATACGACGGATGCCCTACGGCGTGTGGGGGCAACCACCGGCGGCATTTACTATGCCTCGGCACCGGAAATTGTTGGTCAGTGCAGTGTGCGGCCCTTGCCCTTGGGGCGGCAGCTCAATCAGTACGTTCCTCCCTATCAGGAACCCTATGTGGATCCTGCCCAATGTCCACAGCGGCGGAATACATTGAACTATCGTGCCTTTCAGGATGGCAGTTACCCCATTACCCGTCGCCTGTTTGTCATTGCCAAGGATGAGAATAGCCCAGATGCCCAAGCGGGTCGCGCCTACGCAGCTCTGTTATTGACGGATCAGGGACAAACGGCCATTGAAAAAGCGGGGTATGTTCGCTTGCGTTAGGGGGTGTGATGTTTGATAGGCCCTTGAATCGAACCTATGAACGGATGATGGTGGCGATCGCCAGCCTTAATTTCGTTGTGGTGCTTTTTGACCTCACCTACATTCCGCTGCGGGATTTTTGGCTATTGGGTAAGGTGCGCATTCCCCTGATTCAGCGGGTCATTTATCTACCTCAGCCCTTGCAAATCACTCCCCTGTACGATCCCATCAAGGGCATAGAACCCCACCGCGCCACCCAAGCATATATTGAAACCGTCGCCAAGCTGCGGCAGACAATTGCCGAGCAGGGGGTAGATGCCCCAGCCACCCAAGAGTTACTGGCTCAGTTGCGCCAACAAAGTTCAACGATGGTGGACACCAACCCCTTTGCATTGGCCAATAAGACGGGTACCCTCGAACAAATTAAGAACCTGATGCGGCTGAAGGTCTTTGGTCGTCGCGATGCTTCCTCAAAACAATCCTTCGAGCGATTTTGGAGTCCAGAGTATATCAGTGCACAGAACTGGCAGACCAACCTTGCTTGGTTTGAGCAGCAAATTATCCCCCTGATGGCCACGAACTATTGGCGTCGCTACGGTGAGGATGGCAACTTCATTGACCACTTTGATACCATTGATGTTCCCTTCAATCTCCTGTTTTTGCTTGAATTCCTGGGACGCACGTTCTGGCTGAGTCGGCAATATCGCGGTGCCCGCTGGCGGGATGCCATGTTCTGGCGCTGGTACGATGTGCTGCTCTTTTTTCCTTTTTGGTGGCTGGCACCTACTTGGGCGTGGCTACGGATTATCCCGGTCACGATTCGCCTTGATCAAGCAGATATTATTTGCCTTGATAGCCTCGAACGGCAGGCCTCTCAGGGCTTGGTGGCAGCGATCGCCACCGATATTTCGGAAGTGGTTGTCTTGCAAGTCCTGACACAACTGCAAAAAGCAATCCGTCACGGCCAATTTAGTCGCTGGCTACCCCGTGTCTCTGGTGTCGGAGGGAGCAAGAAGACTCTCAATGACATTGATGAACTGGCGGAACTGGCGGCCTTGGTTGTGCAGGTGGTGATTTACCGCGTGGTACCGCAATTGCGACCAGAAGTGGAAAGCTTAGTGGCCTACAGTGTCGATCAAGTGCTGCGGCAAGCACCCCCCTATCGGCGGCTCTTGGAGGTGCCATCCCTTGAGGCCTTACCCATCCACTGGCGCCAATTCCTTGCCAAGGAGATTAGCGATCGCCTCTTTCTGCTATTGGAGCAAGCCAGCAAAAACCAAGGCAATCCAACCCGCGAAGGCGCATTACTGGTGAGTCAACTGGTGCAAAAATTTGGCCAAACCCTCAGCGCCGAACTCCAAGAGGAACAGGTGGGCAAGGTGATTCAAGACCTGCTGGTGATGTGGCTAGAGGAAATCAAAATTAATTTTGTACGGCAGACCCATATTGAAGGCATTGAAACGGTTTTGGATGAAACCCGTGCCCTGCAGCAAAGCTTAGAACAGGGACAGGGACGGCTCAAACCTTAGGCGATTCAAGGGGTTGGAGCAGCCACAGAGCGGTGTAGGTGGTGTCATTGGGAGTCGGTTGGATGAGGAGAAAGTGCAGACCTTGAGTGGATCGCAGGCGATCGTGAAAGAGTTCTCCCGCTTTGGCAATCTCAGCATTGTCAAATGTCAAAAAGACCCAGCGATCGCGCAGGCCACTGTGCAACACCACCCCGCAGGGCCGCCCCGGCACAAACTCCAAGCGATAGGGCACCTGCTCTTGCAACCACCGCGCCAGCTGCAGGGACTTGCGACCACCGTAGAGAATAATGCCCGGAATCAGCGTATCGGGAGCTAAGCCCAAAGCCTCTGGCAACATTGCCATTTCAAAGGCCAGAATCCGCAGCGGATATTGCATCAGTTGTTCCAACTCGGGGGGAGTAATTGCTGCAAATTGCCAAGAGTCTCCCCAAAGATCCTCTGGCAGTGGCAATGGCGGCGGCTGCTCGATCGCCAAGGGATCGTAGGCTTCACCCGTATAGGTTTTCAGGCTTGGATACTCCTGAGCGCGCTGGCGCAGGTAGGTCTTGAGGGCAGGGGTGCGGCGCGTGGCTTCAAGGGGAATATTCAGTTCTTGGCAAGCCAGTTCCACTAAGCTTAAACTCTGGGGGCGAAAAACTTGGATGCGCTCTGGTAAAGGCTGACCACAATCTTTGAACTCTGTAGCCAGCCATGAACTGCTCACCAGTGGCTCCGGGCAAAAAGTCGAATAGTAAAAATTGTCTTCAGGGCTGCAAATCACCAGTTCCCACAGATCAAGACCACTGGGGGTACGCAACGGCCGACGATAAAGGTCAACTTGCCAACAGGACATCGACGGAACGGATGAGCAAAAAGAGATGACAGCCCTTTTCAGAAGCACCACGCGCGATCGCCCAGTTTGGCGGATAAACGCTAAGACGAACCCCTACGCTGAGGCATCGATCTGAACAAAGGCTGTATCTTGCTATTGTGCCTCTTTTTTTCTAATTTGTTTGTGTTTTTCGCTTGACTTCCCTCTATACCTAGGCCACAACTTTGCCCCGAAAGACGAGGTAATTATAGAGGTTATAAGCCAGCATAATCGGGATTAAGAAAGCGACGAAAATCAGCATAAAGACTTGGGCACTAGGAGAGGCTGAAGCTTCGTATATGGTGACGCTGGGGGGAATGATGTTCGGGAAAATGACAAAGCCCAAGCCAATAAATGACATCAGAAAAAGCAAAAATGTCCACACCAAGGGCATGACTTCTTCACGCTTTTGTAAACTACGCAGCAATAGAAAAATCAGCAAGATACCCAGCAGTGGAATGGCGGCAAAGATGTAGAACAGGGGTGGTTGAAACAGTTGGGCACGCAGGTGCTCATGGAAAATGGGGGCGCTAATGGTAATCAACACAGCACCGATAAACGTTGTCCAAGCTGCAATGGTGGCCGTGCGGTAGTGGGTTTGCTGCAACTCACCTGTGGTTTTGTAAATTAGATAGGCTGACCCAATCAGTACATAGCCCTGAATCAGGGTCAGCGCCACCAACACCGAGGGCCATGTCAGCCAATCCCACATGCCGCCCGCAAAGTGACCCGCTGCATCTACTTTGATGCCCTCAAAAACAGTGCCCACCGCAAAGCCCTGCCCCAAGGCGGCCAAGAAACTGCCAATGCCAAAGGCAAGGTTCCACACCCGTTTATTATTGGCATTCTCGCGAAACTCGAAGGACACTGCCCGCAAAATCAGCCCCACCACCATAATCACTGCGGGCAGGTAAAGGGCATTGAGGATTGTGGCATAGGCCAAGGGAAAAGCACCAAATAGCGACCCACCCATCAGTACCAACCACGTCTCATTGGCATCCCAAACATTGCCAAGGCTGGTCATGAGGATATTGCGGCGCCGTTCATCGCTACTGGTGAGGGAGAGAATGCCAATGCCAAGGTCAAACCCATCCAGCAGAATGTAGAGAAACAGGAAAAGACCGAGGATAAAAAACCACACCTGAGGTAGAAAGTGTTCTAAGGGGGCAAGGGGATTGGGTTCCATAGCGATTTCCTTATTGCTGAGTCTCCAAGGGACGGCGATCAGGTTGGTGTTCTGCCAGTTTGATGCGAATTTCCAGCTCTTGCGCATTTGCTTGGCCGGGGACTGGCAAAGCAACGTTGGGACCTTTTTGAATAATGCGACTGCCAAAGAAAAGAGCCGCAAAGAAGAAAATCGTGTAGAGGGCAACCAAGCCACTGAGGGAAAAGAGCACCACTTGGGGGGGTAAATCGGAAGCGGCTTCAACCGTCCGCAACTGACCATAGACAATCCACGGTTGACGCCCGACACAGCGCACAATCCAGCCCGCTTCGACGGCAAGGTACCCCAAAGGCCCTGCAAAGATCCAGCCCCACCAGAGCCACTTGTAATGACGCAGGCGATCGCCCTCGAGGCCCGTGCGCCACCAGACAAAAATCGTCGCGATCGCCAGAGCAGCGAGGTACAGACCTATGGCCACCATCAGGCGAAAGGAATAGTAAATTAGGCCAATCAAATGGGGGCGATCGCTGGGTGCCCACTCCTTCAAGCCCAGAATCGGGGTGTCTAGCTTGGGCTTCAGTTCCAATAGATAGCTCAGCAGGCCGGGAATTTTCACTTCCAAGGTATTTGCTTGGGCGGCCTCATTGGGGAAGGCAATCACACTCCAGTCTGCAGGGGTACCCGCTGGCACTGTTTCCCACAGGGCTTCCATGGCGGCTAATTTGGCGGGTTGGTAGTGATAGACCTGCTCAGCACTCAGGTGGCCGACAAACACCTGTAGGGGGGCAATCACCAAGGCCATGACCAACACCACCTTCAGGGATTTGGTAAAGAAATTGGGCAGGCGGTTTTGCAGCAAATACCAAGCACTGATGCCACCGATCACAAAAAGCGACGTTTCGAGGGTGGCAAAGAACATGTGGGCAAAGCTTTTGACCATGAAGGGGTTGGCGATTGCTTGGAAGTAGTCCTGAACGCGGAACTTACCCTCGACAAAGACGCCGCCGGCAGGGGTCTGGAGCCATGAGTTGGCGGCGAGAATCCAAAAGGTAGAGAGGTTCGCACCAAAGGCGACACAGATGGTCGAAATCCAATGCATCACTGGCGGTACCCGCTGCCAGCCAAAAATCATAATGCCCAAGAAGCTGGCTTCCAGCATGAAGGCCATGGTGCCCTCAAAGCCCAAAACAGTGCCAAAGAAATCCCCTACGGATTCAGAGAAGGGCGCCCAGTTCAGACCAAATTGAAAGGCCATCGGCAACCCCGAAGCCACACCAATCCCGAAGTTGAGGATGTACAGCTTTGACCAAAAGCGCGCATGGTGATAGTAGGTTAGGTTCTTGGTTTTCAGCCATAGCCCCTCAATGACCACGAGGTAAATACTCATGCCCGTCGTCAAGACTGGCCAGAGCATGTGGAAAATGGCCGTGAGGGCAAACTGCCAACGGGAGAGAACAACGGTGTCGAGGCTATCCAGTGTCATAAGACCACCTAGGGGTTGACCTGCCTTACTTTTAGCAATGCCTTTTGGGCTTCGACAAGGCCAATCGGCAACCAATGCCAAAATTTCAGCTTTGATTAAGACTCTGGTGAAGTGATGGTCATTGAGCAACTACACACCAGATGGCGATCGCCATAGGCATTGTCAATGCGGGCTACCGCTGGCCAGAATTTGTACTCCCGCAGCCAAGGGGCAGGGTAGGCGGCCACTTCCCGTGAATAGGGGTACGGCCATGGCTCTGTGGCCAGCATCAGGGCTGGATGGGGGGCATTTTTCAAGGGGTTTTGCTGGCGATCGCTCACGCCGGCCTCAATCTCAGCAATTTCTGCACGAATGGCAATCATCGCCTCACAAAAGCGATCCAATTCCGCCTTCGTTTCACTTTCTGTCGGTTCAATCATGAGCGTTCCCGCTACAGGCCAAGAGACGGTAGGAGCATGGAAGCCGTAGTCCATCAGCCGCTTAGCAATATCTTCCACCTCAATCCCTGCCGATTTTTTCAGGGGACGCAGATCAAGAATACACTCGTGGGCCACCAAGCCCTGGGCACCTTTGTAGAGAACGGGATAGTAGGGTTCAAGGCGTTTGGCGATGTAGTTGGCATTGAGGATGGCGATCGCCGTGGCTCGCGTCAACCCCACCCCCCCCATGAGGGTGATATACATCCATGAAATCGGCAAAATACTGGCACTGCCCCAAGGGGCTGCGGTCACAGGGCCAATTTCTGATCCCTGGGGAGTCACCTGCGTCGTCGGTAAGAAGGGCGCTAAGTGAGCTTTCACCCCGATGGGTCCGACACCGGGTCCGCCACCGCCATGGGGAATGCAGAAGGTTTTGTGGAGATTCAAATGGCAAACATCGGCACCAAAGTCCCCCGGACGGCACAGCCCCACTTGGGCATTCATGTTGGCCCCATCCATATAGACTTGACCGCCGTAGCGATGGATGATTTCGCAGATGTGGCGAATTTCCGTTTCAAAAACGCCATGGGTCGAGGGATAGGTAATCATTAACGCCCCTAGGCGATCGCCATAGGTTTCCGCCTTGGCCGCCAGATCGGCCACATCAATATTGCCCTGGGCATCACAATTCACTGCCACCACTTGCATCCCCGCCATCACGGCACTAGCGGGGTTGGTACCATGGGCGGAGGTGGGAATCAAACAGACATTGCGCTGGCCTTCACCGCGGCTGTGGTGGTACTGGCGAATGACCAAAAGTCCGGCATATTCCCCTTGGGAGCCGGCATTGGGCTGCAGGGAAATGGCATCAAAACCCGTGATTTCCGCCAGCATTGCTTCTAGCTCTTGAAACAGTTGCCCATAGCCTTGAGCTTGCTCCGGCGGCGCAAAGGGGTGCAGCTGATTGAATTCTGGCCAACTGATGGGCACCATTTCTGCCGCTGCATTGAGCTTCATTGTGCAGGAGCCGAGGGGAATCATCGAGGTGGTAAGGGAGAGATCCTTGGCCTGAAGGCGGTGAATGTAGCGCAGTAGAGCGTGTTCGCTGTGGTACTCCTGAAAGACCGGGTGTTGCAGGTAGGCAGATTGGCGTTTCAGGGTTAGCGGTAGGCGATCGCCCCCTTGCACGGCAGCAGGACTTGCGCCAAAGAGCGCCAGTAAATCCACCACATCTTTCTCAGTGGTGGTTTCATCAAGGCTGATGCCGACACTGCCATCGTCAAAGTAGCGCAGGTTGATTTGTGCCGCTGCTGCCCGCTCCTTGAGCACCTGTACTGGCAGGTTCCCCAAGCCAATGCGCAGGGTGTCAAAAAACTCAGAATGGTAGAGTGGATAGCCCGCTGCTTCTAAGCCCGCTGCTAGGGTCACTGCCCGTTGATGGATGCGCTCAGCGATTTGCCGCAGCCCCGCTGATCCGTGATAAACAGCGTACATACTGGCGACAACTGCAAGGAGAACTTGGGCAGTGCAAATGTTACTGGTGGCTTTTTCACGACGAATGTGCTGCTCACGGGTTTGCAGGGCAAGGCGCAATGCTTTTTGCCCAAGGGCATCATGGGAAACCCCCACCAGTCGTCCGGGCAACTGGCGTTTGAACGCCTCTCGGGTGGCAAAGAAGGCGGCATGGGGACCCCCATAGCCCAAGGGCACACCAAACCGCTGAGAACTGCCCACGGCAATGTCGGCTCCCAATTCACCCGGCGGTGTCAGCAGGGTTAGGGCAAGGAGGTCGGTGGCCACGGTCACCAACAGTCCCCGCTCATGGGCAGCGGCAATTAGGGCTTGGGGCGATCGCACCGCACCATCGCTAGCGGGATATTGCAAGAGCAGGCCAAAGGCATTCTCCCAAGGTAATTCACTGGTGATCGTGTCAATGGGCACAATCTCAATGCCAAGGGGCAGGGCACGGGTGCGCAAAACGGCAAAGGTTTGGGGATGGCAATCCTGCGCCACCAAGAACCGGTTGGCTCCCCTTTGACGGCAGGCATTCAAGCTCAGCGTCATGGCTTCAGCGGCAGCCGTCGCCTCATCGAGGAGAGAGGCATTGGCAATGGGCAAACCCGTCAAATCGCTGACAAGGGTTTGAAAGTTAAGGAGGGCTTCGAGGCGTCCTTGGGCAATTTCCGCTTGGTAGGGGGTGTACTGGGTGTACCAGCCGGGGTTTTCCAGAATGTTGCGCTGAATCACTGCCGGCGTAATGCAGTTGTAATAGCCCATGCCGATGTAGCTGCGCCAAACTTGGTTTTGCTGGGCAAGGGTGCGTAATTTTTGCAGGGCTGCCGTTTCACTGAGACCCTCACCAAGGGCGAGGGGGCGTTGCAAGCGAATTTCTGGGGGAATGACGGCATTGATCAGCTCCTTGAGGCTGCCATACCCCAACAGGCTCAACATTTTGGGCAAATCAGCGGGCGTAATGCCAATGTGCCGCGCGACAAATTCGGCATCGGTCTCTAAGTTGATCTCTAGTTGGGGCAGTGAACTGACCATCGCTATCGCACTCGTGTTGCAAATCGTTCATATATCTTAATTCTTTGGGCAGGGTTTGCGGGCATGGAGAACCTGTAAACTGTGCCCTAAGTGGTAAGTCTGCCGCTCGATAGTAAAGCCCTGCAACCGTAGCTGCTCAGCTAAGTCTATTTGCAGCAGTTGCCAAGCGGTTTTGGTTTCAAAGAGCCAGAAAAAGAGAGCCATCCCCGGCCAAAAGAGGGGCACTTGCGGACGATGAAAATCAATCAGGGCAAACCAGCCGCCGGGCTTCAGAACCCGCCACACTTCCGCCAAGATGGCACGCAGTTGCTGCGGAGTCATTTCGTGGAGCGCCATGCTGGTGTGTACCAGATCAAAGGTGGCATCGGCCAAGGGCATCTTCTCAGCAAAGGCTTCCACATAGGTGGCTTGGGGCACCCGTTGTTGGGCACGGGCGATCGCCTTCGGGGAAGCATCTAGTCCCGTGACCTGATCAAAGGCCTGAGTTAAGGCTTGAGTAACAATGCCGTGGGCACAGCAGAGATCCAAAACCACCGCACTACGGGGTAAGTCCAAATCTTGCCAAGCCAGGCGATGCAGGCGATCGCTCCCCCCGACCGCTATTGCTGCGAGGGCACTAATAGTGTCGTAAAGCCACGGATATTGATAGCTCCAAGTGCGTAAAATGGTTGCCACGGCGCTTGATCAAGCCTTGAATTTTGCAGAATTTGAATCCGTTGAGTGCCAGTGTACCGCCTTTTTGGCAACGATTCCTTGGGAAAGGACTGTTATAGTCTTATGTGGTAGCGAGAATCCGTAATTGTAACGGTGTCGGGAGTGAGCATGGATCAACAATCCATCTGCCAACAAAGCAGTCTGCTGCTGGGGAGCCTTGTGGGGGTCTTGATCACCGTGAGCGGGGGGGCGATCGCCCAATCCAACCCTACGGCCACCGATCTCCTGCCCTTCAATCCCAATCCCGATCCCCTCTATCTCCCCAGTCGTCCCGATCAAGTGAAAATTGATTTGGATCGCCCCATTACCCTTAACGAAGCGATTGAACTGGCGCGGCGGAACAATCGCCAACTGCAAATCATTGAAGCGCAACTGCAACAAAGTCGGGCGGTTCTGCGCCAAGCGGAGGCGGCTCTCTATCCCAGCATCTCCCTGCAATTGGGGATTAGTCGCACAGATTCAGCGGCGATTCGCCTGCAAAATGCCCAACTGCCACCCCCCTTGCGGCTCAACACCACGAGCAATACTTGGACCAGCACCGTGCAACTGGGCTACAACATTTTCACCTCTGGCCAACGGGATGGCAGTATCAAAGCAGCCCAGGAACAGGTGCGCAATGCCGAACTGGATCTTCAGCGGGAATTTGAACAACTGCGGCAGGATGTCACCAATGCCTATTACAACATTCAACAGGCAGAGGCGCTTGTGCGCATTGGGGAAGCAGCGGTACAAAACTCCCAAATCAGCTTACGGGATGCGATCGCCCGCGAACGCGCTGGCTTGGGAACCAAGTTTGATGTTTTGACAGCCGAAGTGCAACTGGCCAACAACCAGCAGCAACTCGTGCAAGCCCAAAGCCAACTGCAAACGGCTCAACGCCAACTGGCACAGCTGCTCAGTCTCAATGACAAGGCGAATGTGCGGGCCGCTGACCCAATTCGAGTGGTTGGGGAATGGAAACTTTCCCTTGAGGAGAGTATTGCCTTGGCCTGGCGTAACCGCGTGGAACTGGAACAACAACTGACGCAACGGAATGCAGCGCTTCAGCAACGGCGGGTTGCCTTGGGGAATCTAGGCCCCCAGTTGGTGGCCGGCGGAAGTTTTAACACCCTTGATAGCCTCACAGATAGCGCAGCACCCAGTTGGGGATATACCGTTGGGGGTCAAATGAAGCTGACCCTCTTTGATGGGGGGGTCTCCCGTGCCAGTGCCGCCCAGCAGGAAAGTGCTGCCGCGATCGCTGAAGCCCAGTATGCCGCCTTTCGTAACTTAATTCGCTTCCAAGTGGAGCAGGCCTACTACACCCTCCAATCCAGCCAAGAAAATATCCGCACCAATGAAGTGGCGGTGCGCCAAGCAACGGAGGGACTCCGCCTTGCCCGGCTGCGCTTTCAAGCAGGGATTGGCACCCAGGCGGAGGTGAGCAATGCAGAAACGGCTCTGATTCAAGCCCAGAGCAACCTGTTGAGTTCTACCATTGACTACAACCGAGCGATCGCCGCCCTGCAACGCTTTGTCAGTGGTTTACCTCTGAGTCCCCGAGGGACTGCAACGCCTTGATGTTTGGTTTTTTGAATCTGAATAAACCCGCTGGCTGCACCTCCCACGACTGCATCAATGAACTGCGAAAGCGGCTGCGGCTCAAGCGCATTGGTCATGGTGGTACATTGGATCCGATGGCCACAGGGGTGCTGCCGATCGCCGTTGGTTCAGCGACGCGACTCCTCCCCTATTTCAGCGATCGCAAGGCCTATATTGGCACGGTGCGCTTTGGCATCACCACGACCACGGATGACATTACGGGTGACATTTGCCAAGAACAATCTGCAAGTCACCTCACCCTCGAGGCCATTGAGGAACAGCTGCCGCGATGGATTGGGGAGATTGAGCAATATCCCCCAGCCTATAGTGCGATTCAAGTGGATGGCCAGCGGCTCTATGCCCGTGCCCGTGCGGGTGAAGTAGTGAGCGTTCCGCCACGTATCGTTACCGTGTACCGTATCGAGGTGTTGCATTGGCAACCGAGTCGTCAGCCGGAACTCACGCTGCGCATTACCTGTGGCGGTGGCACCTATATTCGCGCTCTTGCCCGCGATTTGGGCGCGGCCCTCGGGGTAGGGGGAACGCTGGCGGCACTGCAACGGATTGAAAGTGGTGGCCTGAGGATTGAGGAGAGCCATTCCCTAGAAAGCATTTCGCCAGAGCATTTACCCCTGCGCCCGCCCCAAGAGGTTCTCTCGCATCTGCCATGGCTTGAGCTCAATGAAGTACAACTCAACGACTGGTACCATGGCCGCGCTGTGATTTGTGAGGGGCTACCGCCGATGGGGAGTTTCGTGGGCGTCACCTTTGCCGCTACCTGTGTGGGCCTTGGCATCAGTGGAGGCGATCGCCTGCATCCCAAGGTAGTTCTCAAGGCATAACTGTGTCTTCCGAAACATTTTTCTAGTGCTAGCCTAGGAAAAAGAAGCAAGCAGCAGGTGAAGTAATGGGGGTTCGTTGGCTGCAACGTCTCGTTTGTTGGTTGGTTGTCCTGGTGGGGGTCTGGGGCTTTTTCCCCACTGACTCAGCGATCGCCCTGACGGCAGAACAGAAACTCTTGAATGAGGCATGGCGTATTGTCAACCAAGCCTATGTGGATCCCTCTTTTAATGGCCAAAACTGGTGGCTGGTGCGCGAAAAGGCGCTGAAGCGTCCCCTACCCAATCGCGAGGCGACCTACGAAGCTATTCAAACGATGCTGGCGAGCCTAGAGGATCCCTTTACGCGGCTGCTGCGGCCTGCCCAATTTCGTAGCCTGCAAACCACCACGGCTGGGGAACTCACTGGTGTCGGCTTGCAAATTAGCACTGACCCTGAAACCGGCGTCCTCGAAGTGATTGCCCCCATTGATGGCTCTCCCGCTGCCGAAGCTGGTATTCAACCCCGCGATCGCATTCTTGCCATTGAGGGCATCCCCACCACCCAGCTCAGCCTTGATGAAGCCGCCGAAAGAATGCGGGGAGCCGCCGGTTCTGCTGTGCATCTGTTGTTACAACGGGGCAGTGAAGCCCCTCAAGAAATCACGCTGAAACGGGGACACATTGAGATTAATCCGGTCATGGCTGAAGTTCGTCAAGTACAGGGGCACACCGTTGGCTATATTCGCCTTGGTCAATTTAGTGCTATAGCGGCCACAGAAATGCGCAAAGCCATTCAAATGCTAGAGCAACAGGGAGCGGAGGAGTACATTCTTGATCTGCGCAATAATCCGGGGGGACTGTTGCAGGTGGGGGTGGAAATTGCCCAACTGTGGCTGGATTCGGGGGTCATTGTCTATACCGTCGATCGCCAAGGGATTATTGATAGCCTCAATGCCAGTGGCGGTGCCCTCACCCATGATCCCCTCGTCGTCCTCGTGAATGGCGGAACAGCTAGTGCCAGCGAGATATTGGCCGGTGCCCTGCAAGATCATGGCCGTGCTCGACTGGTGGGCGATCGCACCTTTGGTAAAGGCTCGATTCAGTCCCTCTTTCACCTCAGTGATGGCTCTGGCCTCGCTGTCACCATTGCCCACTACGAAACCCCTAATCACCACAACATCAACAAAGTGGGGATTGAGCCAGATCGGCGGGTTCTCGATGCTCCAGGGAGTCTCATGGCTATGGGTACAGCAGCAGATCCCCAGTATCTAGCGGCTCTAGAGCTGCTCCACAGTTCGGTTCAAGTCGCCACTAACGCAGTGTGACAAACTCCTCCGCTGTCGAGGGGTGAATGGCCATCGTGGCATCAAAGTCCTTCTTGGTGGCACCCATTTTGAGGGCGATCGCGATTCCTTGAATAATTTCAGCCGCATTATCCCCCACCATGTGGGCACCCAGCACCCACTCTGTATTTTTCTCCACCACCAATTTGACGATCACCTTTTCATCCCGACCCGTGAGGCTGTGGTACATCGGGCGAAAGGCCGCACGGTAGATTTTCACATTCTCTTCCCCCAATTTCGCCTTGGCCTGAGCCTCAGACAGCCCCACCGAAGCCGCCTCCGGCTGGGAAAACACCGCCGAGGGAATATTTTCATAGCTCAAAGTGCGCGGTAGATTACCAAATTGAGTATCGGCAAAGGCGCGGCCCTCGGCAATGGCTACGGGAGTGAGGTTGACGCGGTTAGTGCAGTCCCCCACAGCAAAAATATGTTCCTGATTGGTGCGGTAGTATTCATCTACAGCAATGGCGACAATCCCTTGACTATTGGCAGTCAGATGCACCCCCGCCTGATCGAGACCTAGCCCCTGCAAGTTAGGCGCACGCCCCACGGCACACAGCACCGTATCCACTTTGGTTTCGCAGGCTTGCCCCTGCTGTTCGTAGCGAATGCGGATATTCTCCTTCTTGGTCAGCTTCAAGCCAGTAATGTGGCACTGGGGACGGACATCAATGCCGTGGCGAATCATCCCCTCATAAACGCCATCTTGAATGTCTTGATCAAAACCCCGCAGTGGGCGATCGCCCCGCAGAAAGTGAATGACTTCCGTACCTAGCCCCTGCATAATGCCGGCAAACTCAACACTGATGTAGCCGCCCCCAAGGATAGCCATGCGCTTTGGCTGCTTGGGCAACAGAAACATCTCCCGCGAGGTAATGCTGTGTTCGATCCCCGGCACATTGGGTTTAATCGCTTCGCCCCCGACGGCAATCAAAATTTTCGCCGCTGTCACTCGCCGCTGAACCTGTCCTTGGCGATCGACGAGTTCTAGGGTGTGGGGGTCAGCAAAGCGGGCAAAAAAGGGCAGCAGTTCCACCCCGGCTTTGGCAAGGTAGCTAATGTGCAATTCACTGAGGCGATTCACCTCTTGGTTCACTGCTTGAATCAGTCGCTCCCAGTTCAACTTGGCTTCAACGGGGCGCCAGCCATAACCCACAGCATCTTCAAAGAGGTGGCTAAACTTGGAGCCATAGACCATAAGCTTTTTGGGGACGCAACCCCGAATGACACAGGTACCGCCGACTTTATCCCCTTCGGCAATGGCCACCCTGGCACCGTAGGAAGCTGCCCGCTTTGAGGCCGCCAAGCCACCGGAGCCGGCACCAATCACAAATAGGTCATAGTCGTAGCTCATCCTCGCTCCCCAAAACCTAGCCTCAGTCTAGCGAAATCTGGATCGGGTTACATGAAGGCTTGGCGATGAATTGCCTGTAGAGCTTGGTATTCAGCCATTTTGCCAAGGCGGCGGAGCAATCGCAACCGCTGTTCAATGAGCATTCGCGCATCGGTGCGACTAATGGACTCAAATTCCATCCCCGCCGGCCGTTGGCTAACGATGAAGAACAGCCGCTGTGCATACAACGTGGTAAACAGTTGCCGATGCTCATCAATAGGGCAGACCCCATAAAGCAAGCCAAAGGTGGGGTGATTGAGATAGTGCTCAGCGGTCATCGAGGGTTTCATTAGTAGAGAGAACCTACCTCGCAAAAGGATCGTGACAGGTCAACACGGCAAGGGTGGCTTGTGAGGGGCAAAAACAGAAGAAAACCTCAAGTGGCGGCTAAAATAAGTAAAACATTTGACTGAAAACTTTTCAGATTATACTAGACCCTTTCCTCCTCTATGACGCGCTCCCTTCCCCCCTTTTGGCCCAGTGTGTTTCACCGCTGTGGTGTCATCTTTTTTGGCACGCTGACCTTTTTTTTGACGCTGGGGGTGGTGGGCTTCAGTGCCACAATTTTCTTTGCCCTCCTCGGGGTCTTGTTGGCGCCTGCCAGTGAAACCAGTCCCTATGAACACATCAGCGGCAAGGAGAGCAGTCGCGATCGCATTCTCAGAATCGACATTACTGGTCCAATTCTCGGCAGCCCGCAAAACGAAGAGGATAGCTTCTTTGCGCCCCTTGTGGGTGTCACCTACGGCTATGAAGTGCAGCGGCAGTTGGCAGAGGCCGCTAAGGACAAAACGATTAAGGCCGTCTTTGTCAATATCAGCACTCCCGGCGGCACGATCTTTGGCTCGCAGGCGATCGCCGAGGGCATTAGGAGCTACCGCGCAGCCACCCAAAAACCGGTCTATGCCTTTATTGAGGGAATTTCTGCCTCCGGCGGCGTTTGGGCAATGGTAACAGCGGATCGGGTCTACGCTGATCACGGCAGCATGATTGGCAGTATTGGCATTCTCGGCCCTAGTGTTTTCTACTACGATCGCCCCACTAGTCTCGATAATGGCCTATTGATGGGAGGCGTCACCGCCAATAGTATTGAAGAACGGACACTGAGCGCCGGTCGTGGCAAAGATATTGGCAACCCCTTCCGTCGCCTTACTCCCCAAGAAATTGTGGTCCTCCAAGCCGGCCTTGAGCAGGAGTACAGCAAGTTTATTAATCATGTGGCGCAGTCACGGGGCATTGATCCTAATGTCATTCGCAACGAAATGGGGGCGATGATTTTCAGTAACGAGCAGGCGCAGAGCTACCGCCTCATTGATGGCACCCGCAGCCGCTCAGAAACCCTCAGGGCCCTTGCCAGTGCCGCTAATCTCAAGGAGGGAGAATATGCCCTTGTCCGTTTTCGGCGAGATCGCTCCCCTTTGATCAATCAACTCTTTGGTGTCCAGTCACCTCCCCCAGCCCCGGAAACCCAGCAGCTGTGGAAACAGGAGCAACTTTGTGCCCTCAGCCAATTGCGTGCCCTTGCCTACTATGGTTCCCTCTCTTGCCACCGTCAGTAATGCGTTTCGATATTGTTACCATCTTTCCAGAGTTCTTTGCCTCTCCCCTCAGCAGTGGCTTAATGGCCAAAGCCTTGGCACGGGGGATTGCTGAGGTCGTCCTGACGAATCCACGTAACTTTAGTACCGATAAGCACCAGCGGGTGGATGATGAACCCTACGGGGGTGGTGTGGGCATGGTGATGAAGCCTGAACCCCTCTTTGCTGCGGTGGAATCGCTGCCCTCTTTGCCTCGCCGTGAAGTAATCTATGTTACCCCCCAAGGGCAACCCTTGACCCAACAACACCTCTGGCATTGGTCACAGGAGCGAGATCAACTGGTGATTCTCTGTGGGCATTATGAGGGAGTGGATGAGCGGGTCGTCGAGCATTTAGTGACCCAAGAAATCTCCATTGGCGATTTTGTCCTGACCTGTGGTGAAATTCCTGCCCTTGTGATTCTCAATGGTGTGCTGCGACTCCTGCCGGGCACCGTAGGCAAAGCTGCCTCACTCCATCAAGATAGCTTTGAAGATGGCTTGCTGGATTATCCCCACTACACTCGACCCGCAGAATTTCGGGGTTGGAGCGTACCGCCGGTCTTGCTCTCTGGTCATCATGGAGAAATTGCGGCGTGGCGGCGGGCACAACAGATCGAACGCACTCGTCAACGCCGCCCAGATCTGTATGAAAGGTGGATCAACCATGACCAAAACAAGAAAATCTTATTAGACTAAAAGCTGTACCACCGCCCTCATGGCTCATTCAACCTTAAAATCGACCTCCAAATAACAGGGACAAAATCATTACAACCATTACAAGTGTGCGAATCATGGATAGTTCAAATTTTCCCCTCATCCAGCATTCTCCCTGCGATCGCCTGGAGGAGAGGCTTGTTTGTTTGCTTAACAATGTCGTAGGTGAGGAAATTGAGTACTATCTTGGGGCTGTTTTTGATGCTCTGCCGATTGGAATTAATCTCTATAATACATCGGGGGAAATTGTCTATATCAATCCCTGGGGGCGTCGGCTTTTGCAGGTTACGGATTCCAGCCAAACTGCTGCGGAAATTCGTGCCAACCTAGAGGTTTATTATGCCGATAGCGATTGCCCCTATCCCAAGGAGGAACTGCCGGGGGTGCAAGCCCTCAAGGGTAAAATGATTGGCCCTATAAAAATTGATCTGAAACATAGCCATCAACAGCGCATCACCCTTGAAGTTTATGGCATTCCTATTTTTAGTGCGGCTGGCGAAGTCATGTTTAGCCTTGCGACCTATACTGATGTGAGCGATCGCGAACACTCAGAAATTGAACAAAAAATTATTAGAAATTACTGGGAAAAAGAAGCCAGGCTTTACTGCGATATGGTGCAAAGTCAGACAGACTTCATTGTGCGCTCCCGTGCTGACACCACCATTACATTCGCGAATCAGGCATTTTGTCGGGCTTTTAACCGCTCGCCTACGGAAGTCATTGGTCACCCTTGGTCTGAATTTGTTCTTCCTGAAGATTTACCTGGCCTGTTAGAGCACGTTACTCAACTCACTCCCAGTGCCCCCTCCTTTGCCGCTGAAAATCGGGTGTACCATCCGCAGCAGGGGGTTCGTTGGACACAATGGATTAATCTGGGAATTTTTGATGATCAAGGCAACCTACAGGAAATCCAATCCGTTGGTCGTGACATTAGTATTCTCAAAGAGCAATTACTGCGGGAGCAAGCTCTCAATCGCGTCATTCAGGCGATTCGCAACTCCCTTGATCTCGACACTATCTTTGAGACAGCGGTGCGGGAAGTGGCGCAAGTGGGGCTGGGGTTTGATGTCCTTGTCGTCAAGTATTTACCCGAGGAGGCGCTGTGGCGGCATGTAGCAGAATACCACCATGATCCCGACTTTCCCTCCCTGATTGATGTTGCCATTCCCGATCGCGATAACCCCTTTGCCGAGCGCCTGAAGGCCGGTGAAGTTGTCGCCATTGCTGACTCTAGCCAAATTACTGATCCTGTCAATCAACAAGTTGCCGCCACGTTTCCAGGAGCTTGGTTGCTGATTCCTCTGCTGGTGGAGGGTTGCATCTGGGGCAGCTTAACTCTCTTTGCCCCTCAACAATGCCATGAGTGGTCAGCGGCAGAAATTTCCCTTGCTCGTGCTATCTCCACGCAACTGGAGGTGGCCATCTACCAAGCCACACTCTATCAGCGGGCACAGCGGGAACTGGCTGAACGCCGTCGTATTGAAGCTGCCCTGCGGGAAAGTGAAGAACGCTTTCGCCTCACTGCAACCAATGTCCCCGGAGCCATTTTCCGCTACATCCAATATCCCGATGGCCGCAATCAGGTGTTTTACCTCAATCCCATGTGTGAGCAGCTTTGGGGGGTGCCGGCTGAGGTTGTCGCTGAAGATAGTTCCGTCCTCTGGAATATGGTGCACCCTGAGGATCGGCAGGCCATGTGGGAGTCGGTGCTTGTTTCGGCCCGAACCTTACAACCGTGGTTTTGGCAATGGCGTATTTGCTATCCCAATGGCGATATCCGCTGGGTTGAGGGTGCTGGTCAGCCCGAACAACTGCCCAATGGCGCTGTCATGTATTACACTCTCATTCTTGATGTCACTGAGCGGTATCTGGCGGAGGCGCGCCTCAAGGAGCAACAGGCACAGTTAGACTTGGCGGTGCGGACTTCGAATATCGGTTTCTATTTTTGTGATCTGCGCACAGGGACCTCCTATGCCTCCCCCACGTATAAAGCCCAGTTGGGCTATCCCCCCACCGCTGAAGAGGGCAGCCCCAAGGACTGGAAAGCACGACTGCACCCGGAGGATCGCGATCGCGCCATTGAGGCCTTCCAGCAGTTTTTACAGGGGGAGACAGAGTACGCCATTGACTTTCGCCTGCGTCATCGAGATGGCAGCTACCGCTGGTTTAACAGTAATGCGGTATTGATTCGCGATGAGCACGGTCAGCCTTGCAAAGTGGTGGGTACCCACATTGACATTACGGAGCGCAAGCTAGCAGAAATCGCCCTACGGCAGAGTGAAGAGCGCTACCGACTGCTGGCGGAAAATATCAACGATATTATCTGTCTCCACGATCGCGAGGGCATTTGTTTGTATGTCAGTCCCTCCTGTGAACCCTTGTTGGGGCGTCATCCCGAGACACTGATTGGCCAGCATTTCACAGAAATCTGTCATCCCCAAGAGCGATCGCGGGTGCAGCAGGAACTGCAACAGATGGTTCAACAGCACAAGTTTTGGCCAATCACCTATCGGGTTTGCACCGCTAAGGGTGATGTCCTCTGGCTAGAAACTTTGGTGAAACCTCGCTACGACAGTGAGGGGCAGTTGCAACAGTTTCAGACCACCTCCCGCGATGTCACCAGTCGGGTACAGGTGCAAATGCAGCTTTACCACGAGGCCTACCATGATTCATTGACAGGGCTCCCCAACCGCCTCTATTTGATGGAACAGTTGGAAACGGCCATTACCCAAGCTCGGATAAATCCCAAGTTTCACTATGCGGTGCTGTTTTTAGATTTGGATCGCTTCAAGATTATTAACGATAGCTTGGGACATGCGGTGGGCGATCGCGTTCTGGTCGCCTTTGCCAATCGGTTGCGCCATTGTATTGATAATCGCTATACACTGGCTCGCTTTGGTGGTGATGAGTTCGTGATTCTGGTACCGCAAATTTCCCACATACAGGGGGCGATCGCCCTGTGTGAGCAAGTGCTGCATTGTCTCCACCAACCCCTGAGGGTGGATACGCGGCAAATTGTGATGGGTGGCAGCATTGGCGTTGTTTTTGCCCAAAACGAGTATCAGCAGGGGCTAGAAGTCCTACGGGATGCCGATATTGCCATGCATCAAGCCAAAGCCCAGCAAAAGGGAGGCTATGTCATCTTCAATCAGCAGATGTATGAACAGGTGCTGGATCGCCTCCACCTTGAGCATGATCTGCACGATGCCCTAGAGCACCATCAACTACGGCTGCTGTATCAGCCCTTTTTCAATCTGCAAAATCAACAAGTGGCGGGCATGGAGGCCTTGGTGCGCTGGCAGCACCCCGAACGGGGTCTTATATCACCGGCGCAGTTTATTCCCATTGCTGAGGATACGGGGTTAATTGTTGCCCTGGATCAGTGGGTATTAGAGCATGCCTGCAAGCAATTCTGGCACTGGCAACAGCAGTATGCAGCAGCAGCAAATCTCGTTCTCAGTGTCAATGTGTCTGCCAAAACCCTGAAGCATCCCAGTTTCCTCAAGCATGTTGATCGAGTGCGCCAAAAGTATCCCCTTGCCAAGGGGCAACTGGTGCTCGAACTCACCGAAAGCATGGGGCTGGAATTGGAAAATGAGATGATGAATCTCTTGCAAGCCTTGGGCGATCGCAATATTGATACTAGCATTGACGACTTTGGCACCGGTTACTCCTGCCTCAGTTATCTTCACAGCCTGCCCATTCAACACCTGAAAGTGGATCGCTCCTTTGTCTGTCAACTGGAGCAAAATGCACGCAATTTTCAAATTACCCAGATGATCTTGCTCCTCACCCACCAGTTGGGCTACCGTGCCATTGCCGAAGGCATTGAGACCTCTGAGCAACTGCAAACCCTACAGCAACTCGGCTGTGACTATGGTCAAGGGTATCTCTTGGCTCGACCCATGCCGCCTCAAGATCTCGAATCTCTCTTGAGTTCCGAACTAAAATAGCGTCATGGCTGTTTTACATGGGACGTGGCTGGCAACGCCGAGGCCACAATTTTTTCTTTGGGCAGAAGAATGGCGATCGCTGGCTCAGGCAACCACGCCTTGGGCATCAGCGATGGTGCCTGCTTATCCCTATGCGACCTCCCGGCAGCTGTCCCTTGCCAAGGCGAGTCCCAGTTTTACGTATGCGGCTTTACCCGCCCAAGTGCAGGGCAATGAACTCGTGCCCCTCCCCCTAGCAGAAGTGAAAGGGGAACCGCTGTTTCTCTGGCAGTTGCCGGGCTGGTCAATTCCAGCTTCAGAAGTTTTAGAACAACTGCATCAACTGAGTCTTTACGGCCAAGACAGTGGCAGCATTGGAGATGATCTGCGCTATTGGTTCCACGTAAGTCGCTGGTTGCTGGATTTAATTGTGCGCGGCCAATACCTGCCGACGCCGGAGGGTTGGCGAATTCTGCTCACCCACGGGGCCGATCGCGATCGCTTTCGCCAATTTAGCCAACTGATGCCGCATCTGTGTCGCTGTTATCAAGTGGATGCCACGGCTCTGTGGTTTCCGCCCCATGCCACAGATCTATTAGCGGATTTTCTGCACCACACCTTGCAGGGCTATCTCCGCACTGCCCTTGCTCCCCTAGACTTACCCAAAGTGGGCTTGGCAAAGGAGCATAGCCACTGGCTCGCTTTTCTGAAGACGGGTCAAGACCCCGACTTCCCCCCTTCTTTTGTGGAACGGCTCCAGCGTTGGCAAGAACCCTACCGCGAGCAGTTGGATCTGCGGCCCCAATGGCGATTGGCACTGCAACTGGTGCCTCCTGCTGAGGGTGACTGGCGCTTGACCTTTGGCTTACAAACCGAGGGCGAAACGGAAACAATGCTGACAGCAGCAGAGATTTGGCAATGTACGCAAGAGTCCCTCCTCTATCACGGACAAGTGCTCTGGCAGCCCCAAGAAACGCTGCTGCGAGGACTGGGCTTGGCTTCACGCATTTATCGTCCCCTCGATCGCAGTCTGCAAGAACCTTCTCCTGTGGGTCTGACGCTGCAAACAACGGAAGTTTATGCCTTCTTGCAAAGTGCCATTCCGCCCCTCGAGCAGCAGGGGGTTGCGATTATTTTGCCGCCGAGTTTGCGCCGCAATAGCTCCCAGCATCGCTTGGGCCTGAAGATAATTGCCACATTGCCGCCCACGGCCACTAGCGGCTTGAGTATTGAGAGCTTGATGCAGTTTCAGTGGCAGTTACAGTTGGGGCAGCATCCCCTCTCGGAAGCGGATTTTGATCAACTGCGTCGCCAAGAGAGTCCCCTTGTTTATCTCAATGGTGAGTGGGTGCTGCTGCGTCCCCAAGAGGTCAAGGCTGCTCAAGAGTTTCTCCAGTCTCCCCAAAAGAGCCAACTCTCCCTTGCCGATACGCTGCGCATTGCCACCGGGGATACGCTGACGGTAGCCAAGTTACCCATTCTGGGCCTAGACGCCAATGATGCCCTTCAGGCACTACTCGATAGGCTCACGGGTAAACAAACCCTTGATCCAGTGCCGACGCCGCAGGAATTTTGTGGTGAACTGCGTCCCTACCAAGCACGGGGGGTGGCGTGGCTGAGTTTCTTGGAACGCTGGCGGCTGGGGGCTTGCTTGGCCGATGATATGGGCTTGGGGAAAACGATTCAACTGTTGGCTTTTTTGCTCCACCTCAAGGAAGCGGGACGCGCCTACCGACCGACACTATTGATCTGTCCCACCTCAGTACTGGGCAACTGGCTACGGGAGTGCCAAAAGTTTGCACCGACATTGCGTGCCTACGTCCACCACGGCAGCGATCGCCCCAAGGGCAAGGCATTTCAGAAAAAAGTCGAAACTCACGATCTGATTCTCACTAGTTATGCGCTCCTGCAGCGCGATCGCGCCACCTTGCAACAGGTGTCATGGCAGCATTTAGTACTCGATGAAGCCCAAAACATCAAAAATGCCGACACCCAGCAGTCCCAAGCAGCGCGGGAACTCTCCGCCCAGTTTCGCATTGCCCTGACGGGAACCCCCCTAGAAAATCGGCTCCTTGAACTCTGGTCGATTATGGACTTTCTGCATCCGGGGTACTTGGGCAATCGCACCTACTTTCAGCACCGCTATGTCCGTCCCATTGAACGCTATGGCGACACCACCTCCCTCAACGCCTTGCGCACCTATGTTCAGCCCTTCATTCTGCGGCGTCTGAAAACTGACCGCAGCATTATCCAAGACCTGCCCGAAAAACAGGAGATGCTGGTCTATTGCGGTCTCACCCTAGAGCAGATGCAGCTTTACAATGCTGTGGTGGAAGACTCCCTTGCTGCTATTGAAAATAGTGAAGGCATCCAGCGGCGGGGCAATATCTTGGCTACGCTGACGAAGCTGAAGCAAATCTGTAACCATCCCGCGCAGTATCTCAAGCAGGAAGACTATACCCCCGATCGCTCGGGTAAATTGCAACGCCTCATAGAAATGCTGCAAGAGCTTCAGGAAGTGGGCGATCGCGCCCTTATCTTTACCCAATTTGCCGAATTTGGCAGCCACCTAAAAACCTATCTCGAAAAGGCGCTACGGCAGGAGATCTTTTTCCTATCAGGAGGCACCCCCAAAGCCCAGCGGGAACTGATGGTGGAACGCTTTCAGCACGATCCTGAAGCACCCACGGTGTTTATTCTTTCCCTAAAGGCGGGGGGGGTGGGCTTAAATCTCACCCGTGCCAATCATGTCTTTCACTACGATCGCTGGTGGAACCCTGCCGTTGAAAATCAGGCCAGCGATCGCGCCTTCCGCATTGGCCAAGCCCGCAATGTCCAAATCTACAAATTTGTCTGCACAGGCACCCTCGAAGAGAAAATCCACGAGCAAATAGAACAGAAAAAAGCCCTCGCGGAAATGCTTGTTGGCAGCGGCGAGCACTGGCTGACCGAACTTAACCTCGACCAACTGCGGCAACTGCTCACATTGGATAAAGAGCGAGTCATGACACTCTAGGCCATTGCCCACTCAGAGGCGTGCTCACCCCGCAAAAGACGAATTTGGGCGATCGCGAAAATAGTGGGAATAATGCGCCCATAGTTTGTGGAAATGGCGCGCCAACCCAAGTCAGCAATAAACCACACCCACAGGGCGGTACTGGCAAAGGCCAAGACACTGCGTCCCACGGCAAACCGAGCTGCTCCCATCGCTGCCCCCCGTGACACCAAGGGGGTAATTGAGAGCTTGTAGCCCGCAAAATGAATCGCAAATTGCCGTGCCACCTGCTGCACCAGCATTGAGCGGACGACGGAACTGATGGCGATCGCCGCGCCTCCCTCTAGGATCAGGCGTACGGTTGCCATAGAAATCGGGTGGCCGTGGCGCAGTTCGGGCAAGCTATCTTGGATTTGAGCAGCCAGGACCTTGCGATCCTCATCCCCCAGCTTTTTCCACATCCGCTGCAACACATTCAAGAAGATTTCCATTTCCAGTTCGGGGACTGTCCAACTGGGGGAAAACTTAATTTTCAGATAGCGACAGACCCGCATCAATGTTTGCCGATAGCTGATTTGCTGCGCTTTGCCCTTGAGGACCGTCAGACCATCTGCCGCCAAAAAGCGAAACCGCTCTTCAATGTCATCGAGCCATGCTTGGCGATCCTGAGCTTGAACGGCAATGGGATCGGGCGTTGTTAGATAGTCCAAGGGATTGAGCCGACGACGAAACAGAATTTCTGTTAGGTCTTGCAACTCCTCCTCCGTCGCCAATTCCAGCGCAGCCCGTAGCTCGTTCATGGGGTTCTCGCTCCAGCAGCAGCACAATAGAACATGATGATGCTTCACCCCTGATTATAGGGATTCAGGCTGAAATTGTGGTACAGCCCCTTTCACAAGCATGGAACGCGCTCCCCTATCCCAGAAAAGCGCAGTTCGGACAGTACAATACAAAAGAGTAGCAGGCTGGCGAAATAAAAACCTATGGATTTATTAACCTTAGAAGGTTGGCTCGATAATACGGCCTTTGCGGTGCTTTTCCTCACCATGTTGCTCTACTGGTGCGGGGCAGCGTTTCCCCAATGGCCTGTTCTCACTGCTGCGGGTCGCACGGGGATGGCGATCGCCAATCTCTGTATTACTGGCCTACTGGCAGCACGTTGGCTTGAGGGGGGCTACTTTCCCATCAGTAATCTCTACGAATCCCTCTTTTTCCTGTGCTGGGGTTTGACAGCAATGCACTTTGTCGCCGAGTCCATCAGTGGCCAGCGCCTTGTGGGGGTTGTTACCGCACCAGTTGCCATGGGAATTACCGCCTTTGCGGCTCTCTCGCTCCCCTCGGAAATGCAACAGTCAGCGCCTCTGGTGCCTGCCCTGAAGTCCAACTGGTTAATGATGCACGTCAGTGTGATGATGCTCAGCTATGCCACCTTGATGGTGGGGTCACTGCTGGCGATTGCCTTCTTGGTGGTGACATGGGGTAAACCCGTCAGCCTCAAGGGCAGCTCCGTGGGCACAGGCAGCTTCCGCACTCGCACGCCAGAACCTTCTTTAGAATCCTCGACCGGGGACGGCGGCACCACGGTACTCACCCAACCCACCCTGGAATTGAGTTTGCAACGCCTAACCTTAGCCGAGACCCTCGATAACTTGAGCTACCGCATGATTGGTCTTGGCTTTCCGCTGCTGACCATCGGGATTATCTCTGGCGCCGTGTGGGCCAATGAGGCTTGGGGGGCGCCTTGGAGTTGGGATCCGAAAGAAACTTGGGCACTGATTGTCTGGCTGGTGTATGCGGCTTATCTCCATGCCCGCATTACCCGCGATTGGCAGGGACGCAAACCCGCGATTCTCGCCACTGTTGGTTTTGGCGTGGTCTGGGTCTGCTATTTAGGGGTGAATTTGCTAGGGAAAGGCCTACACTCCTACGGTTGGTTTTTCTAGTGGGTTATTGCAAGTGTGGGGCATTGACCACGCCCGCCTGCATACCACCTTAAAAACCCAGCAATGGCTCCCTGTGGGGGCACGCATCCTCATTGCTCTGTCGGGGGGGCAAGACTCCGTTTGTTTAACACGCCTGTTGCTCGATCTACAGCCCCACTGGCAGTGGTTTTTGGTGGCTGTCCACTGTGATCACCGCTGGCGTGCAGATAGCGCTGCCAATGCAAATTTTGTCCAGGCGCTAGCGCAGCAATGGCACCTGCCCTGTGAGGTGGTAAGTGCGCCGCCGATGCCGCAAACCGAAGCAGCAGCTCGTTCATGGCGCTACCAAGTCTTTGAGACCGTGGCCAAGGCGTTGGATTGTACCCATGTGGTGACAGCCCACACCCAGAGCGATCGCGCCGAAAGTCTCCTCCTGCATCTATTGCGTGGCACCAGCCCCGATGGCCTAGCCACCCTCTTGCCTAGCCGTTCTTTGGGTGCGATTCAGTTGGTACGCCCGCTCCTAGGGATGACGCGAGCGGAAACGGCTGCCTTTTGCCAAGTCTACGGATTACCTGTGTGGCAGGATGCAACGAACCACCATCTCAACTATCGCCGCAATCGGCTGCGTTTGGAGTTAATTCCCTATCTACAACAGCACTTTAATCCGAATGTGGAACAGGTGCTTGCCCAAACTGCTGAACTGCTCGCCAGCGATCGCGCCTATTTCGAGGCTGAGGTGGATCGTCTTGCCCCCACCGTGATCCGCGAGCATCCCCCTGCCTTGGATCGGCTGCGCCTACGGGAATTACCCCTCGCCCTGCAACGCCGCTTGATCCAGCGATTTCTGCGTCAGCACCTGAAACGGGGTGTAGATTTTAGCCTAATTGAAGCGGTGCGTCCCCTGATCACAGCAGGCAATGGCAGCCAAACCTCAACGCTGCCGGGGGGGTACCACCTACGGGTTTGTGGCCAGTGGCTTGAATGGGTTAGACCAACGGCACCACCGCCTGAATCTGTTCCCTCGGATCAAGGGGAGCGATCGCCACCCCCACCGCCTCTTTATTGAGGAGGGGTATCTCTTCGCCGTTGGTGATCCAGGCTCGCTCTTGGGTCGTCACTAGTGCTAGGGGGCTACCGCCACGGCCAATGCCCGCCAAGCGATCTGATTTTTGCCGCAGGGGCATCGCTAACTGGCCTAAATGACCAAGGGGCACAACTTCCATTAGGGGCAGGGGCACTTGTTTACCAAGGCCTGAAGCGGTAACAAAGATAACATTCTCCAGTTCCGACAGGGCGATCGCCCCCACCAAGGTCTCCTGCACACTGAGGCGCACCGCCGCTTGGCCTTGATTCAGCCGTCCCAAAGCGGGAATATCGGGGATTAAAAAGTGAAAGACCCGCCCCCGCGAGGTGGCTAAGACCAAATGCTCTGCATCCGCAGGCAGAACCCAACCGAGGGCATCTCCCGCCTTGAGTTTTGTGAGTTGGAGACCGCGCCCGCTCAGGTCTTGGAGATCTGAGATTGGAATGACCTTAATGCGGCCTTGGCGCGTCAGCAGAATCAGCTTCTCTACTGTGGCTTGACTGGGAAAGACAGTAAGGAGAGTTTCCCCTTGCGCCGACTCCGGCAAGAGAGTCAGTAGGGGTTGACCGCGATCGCTCTCACGGCGGCTGGTAACGGGTAATCGCTCTACAGGCAACGGATAGACTTTGCCGCTTTCGGTAAACACCCACAGGCGATCTCTAGGCTGTACCGAGAAGGCCAAAGGCAATGGCTCTGACCACGGTAGCCACGTCTGCCATTGGATACTCCCCCGACTGCGCTGGCACAGACAGCGCCCGTAACCGCGATGATTCACTTCGACCCACAGGGGCGTATCGTCACGACCATTGGTCTCCACGGTTGTGGGGGGCGGCGGCGCTGCCGTGAGGATTTGGGTGCGGCGGAGATCGGCAAACTCCTTCTTTAACTGACGTAATTCTTTCTTCAGTGCCTTGAGGCGCTCCGGACGCTGGCTAATTAGGGTTTCCAACTGGGCAATCCGCGCTTGTAGCTCCGCCTGTTCCCGTTCCAGTTCTTGACGCTCCTGTTGGGTGAGGCGGCGTAGGGGCATGGCAATCAGGGCACTGGCTTGGCGATCGCTCAAACCCAAGCGTGTCATCAATTCCCGCTGGGCGGTACTGCCATCCGCTGCCGATCGCAAAATCTCAATCACCTGAGCCACCGCACTGAGACCGATTAAGAGTCCTGTCACCACATGCTGGCGGGCTTGAGCGGTTTCAAGCTCATGGCGATACTGCCGTAGCAGGGTCTGCTCCCGGAACTGAAGAAACTCACTGAGAATCTCCTTCAGGGAGAGTTGGCGGGGTTGATTGCCCACCAGTGCCATCAAGTTGATGCCATAGGTGACTTGCAGTGCCGTTAGGCGGTAGAGTTGCTCCAAGAGTTGCGCCGCTGAGGCATCCCGCTTCAGTTCAATCACCACCCGCAGCCCCTCGCGATCGCTCTCATCCCGCAGATCGGCAATGCCCTCAAGGCGACCTTGATTCACCAAATCCGCCACCTTCTCAATCCATGCCGCCTTATTCACCTGATAGGGTAGCTCCGTCACCACAATGGCTTGGCGACGGTGGCGGCCGCGTCCGGGCTGAATATCCTCAAGGGTGACCACCCCCCGCAGCGTGATCGTCCCTCGCCCCGTGGCATAGGCGCGCAGCAATTCTGCCCCATCCACAATCACGCCCCCCGTGGGAAAGTCGGGTCCCGGTAGGTGGGTGAGCAGTTCCTCTAGGGAGAGATGGGGGCAATCAATGAGCGCAATCAGAGCATCCACCACTTCCCCCAGATTGTGGGGGGGGATATTTGTGGCCATACCCACAGCAATTCCCGTTGAGCCATTCAACAGCAAAATCGGCAGTTGTGCCGGCAGCACCAATGGCTCCTCTTGGGAACTGTCAAAGTTGGGGACAAAATCCACAATGGCGTCGCTGATATTCTGCAGTAGCGTGCGGTGGGCGATCGCTGCTAAGCGCGTTTCCGTATAGCGCATCGCCGCCGGAGGATCATCATCAATGGAGCCAAAATTGCCATGCCCTGCCAAGAGGGGATAGCGACTACTAAAGGGCTGTACCAGGCGCACCAGTGCCTCATAGACCGCTTGATCCCCGTGGGGGTGATATTTCCCCAGCACATCCCCCACCACCCGTGCACACTTGCGAAAGGGGCGATCGGGCGTCAGCCCCAACTCGTACATGGCATAGAGAATCCGCCGATGCACCGGTTTTAGCCCATCCCGCACATCTGGTAGTGCCCGCCCCACAATCACACTCATGGCGTACTCCAGATAGGAGCGTTGCATTTCACTGTGCAGTGGTGTCGGAATCACCTGTCCAGAGGTCAGCAAATCCAGTTGTTTGGGCATGATCACGAACAAGCCAAAGGATCATTCCCCACAATACAAGAGTTTTGCGAATTGTAAAGTAAGTTAAGACTCCGTTGGGGTTGCTTCCTCAAGCTTCTCCTTGGTCAGCCGCGCCACTAGTTCCTTAACGAGGATGTAAATGATCGGCACCACAAAGAAACTGAGAAGTGTGGCCGCAAGCATGCCGCCCGTGACACTTGTTCCCAAGGAGTGACGGGATTTTGCCCCGGCACCCGTAGCAATGACCAGCGGGAAGATGCCCAGAATAAAGGAGATGGCCGTCATCAAAATGGGGCGCAGCCGTTCCTCGGCGGCAGTGATCACCGACTTGACAATGGAAGTGCCCCTGCTTTCGCGAATTTGGTTGGCAAACTCCACAATCAGAATCGCATTTTTACTGGCGAGGCCAATCAGCATCACCAAACCAATTTGGCAAAATACGTCATTACTCAGCCCCCGCCACCACTGTGCCAGCAAAGCGCCCATGATCGCCAAAGGCACCGAAAGGATAATGATCAAAGGGTCAATATAGCTTTCGTACTGCGCCGAGAGCACGAGGAACACAAACACGAGACCAAGACCAAAAATCAACGGTGCCTGACCTGCGGAGCGGATGGACTCTAGGGATAACCCCGTCCAGCTATAGCCGATGCCATTGGGGAGAACCTCCTGAGCCAAAGATGCCATTGTCATCATCGCTTGACTATCACTGAGGGGCGGTATATTTTGACCGGTAACCTGCGCCGAACGGAACAAGTTATGGTGATAAATAATGGGCGGTGCTGAAACCTGTTCAATCGTGACGAGATTGCTGAGGGGAATGAGGGCATTTTGCTCCGAGCGTACATAGATGCGGTTGATGTCATCGGGATTCGAGCGAAACTGCTTATCCGCCTGTACAATCACTTGGTAACTGCGAGCAAAAATCGTGAATTGGTTAACGTATAACGACCCCAAGTAAATCTGCATGGCATTAAAAATATCCTTGAGGGGAATTCCCAAGGCAAGAGCGCGGGTGCGATCGACCGTTACATTTAACTGGGGGGCATTTATGGCAAAGGGGGTATTAACAGCAACAAAACCGGGAGTACGATTTGCTTTCAGGATCAGCTCGTTCACCGAACTTGCAAGGGCTTGAAGGCCCAGACCCTGCTGATCCATCACCTGCATATCAAAGCCGCCAAGACCACTCCCACCAAGGTTAATGGTCGGCACATTAGATGAAAACACCACTGCTCCGAGTTCACCCCCTACAGCCTTCTGAAACTGGGGCAGCAACTGATCAAGGGTTGGCCGCTGTGACCAGGGCTTGAGACTCGTAAAGATAATTCCCTTGTCTGAACCCGTGCCGAAGAAGCTAAAGCCGCCAATGGCAAAGGTATGTTCAACCGCTGGATTTTGGGCGATCGCATCCGCTGCTTTGAAGACGATATTACTCGTGTACTCTAGGGAGACCCCCTGGGGCGATTGTACGAGGGTGACAAAATAGCCCTGATCCTCTTCTGGGACAAAGCCACCGGGGACAATCTGAAACAGCCCGTAGGTCAGCCCCAGCAGTGCCACAAAGCCTGCCAGCACCCAGTATTTTAGGCGCACGACCCGATTCAGGTTGCGCTCATAGCCCCGCCGCATCGTGTCAATAAAGCGGTTGATCCAGCGAAACAAGATAAAGTTCGCCATCGGGGGACGTTCCCGCCGCAGGAGCAGGGCGCACAAAGGGGGAGAGAGGGTTAAAGCATTAAACGTCGAAAGGGCGATCGAAAAGACAATTGTCAAAGCAAACTGCTGATAGAGCCGCCCAGTGACCCCCGGAAAAAAGGCCACAGGGATAAAGACCGCCATCATCACCAACGAGGTGGCAATCAATGCCCCTGTCACTTCCGCCATCGAGCGACTGGCGGCTTCTTGGGGGGGCATGCCCTCGTCTTCCATAAGACGCGTGACATTTTCCACGACCACAATGGCATCATCCACCACCAGCCCCGTGGCCAGCACCAGACCAAACATGGTCAAGCTATTGATTGAGAAGTCAAAAGCCTTCATAAAGGCAAAAGTGCCCACCAAGGAGACAGGGATTGTTACCGAGGGAATAATCGTGGCACGCCAATCCTGAAGGAATAAAAAGATCACGGCAATCACAAGGATGATGGCCACAATCAGCGTAATGACCACCTCTTTGATCGACTCCTGCACTGCGTCGGTGGTGCTAAAGCCCACACTCCATTTCAGGCCGGGGGGAAATTTCTCAGCTAAGATAGCCATTTCGGCTTCAACAGCGCGGGCAATGTCGAGGGCATTGGCACCACTAAGTTGATAGATACCAATCCCAACGGCGTCACGGCCATCAAACTGAAAGTTGGTGTTGTAGTTTTGTGCCCCTAGCTCGGTGCGACCGACATCGCGAATGCGAATCACAGAACCATCTTCGCCGCGCTGAATAATAATGTCGGCAAACTCTTCTTCTGAGGCCAAGCGACTTTGGGCTTGAATGGAAATTTGAAACTCCTGTCCCTCTGGTGCTGGCGGAGCACCAATAATCCCGGCTCCCACCTGGACATTTTGATCGGAGAGGGCACGTACCACATCCTGAGCCGTAAGACCGCGACTGGCTAAGCGATTGGGATCAAGCCAAATCCGCATGGCATAGGTGCGTTGACCAAAGACCTGAACCTGTCCTACCCCGTTTAAACGTTGCAGGGGTTGCACCACGTAGAGGGTCGCGTAGTTACTGATGAATGTGGAGTCGTAGTTGTATCCCTCCTCTGGGTATAGGGCTAAGGCCAAAACAATCTGATTCGTGGATTTGCTGACATTTACCCCAGTGTTGATGACCTCTGGCGGCAGTTGGGAGGTGACTGATGCCACTAAGTTATTCACATCCACCGCAGCAATGTTTTCGTCGTAGCCCTCAGTGAAGGTGATCGTGATATTGCTGTTGCCAAAGCTGTCACTGGTGGAGTCAATGTAATCCATCCCCTCCACGCCATTAATTTGCGTTTCTAAGATCGTAGTGACATTCGTTTCAACGGTTTCAGCGTTGGCACCTGCATAATTGGCAGATACCTGAATTGTCGGCGGTGTAACGTTAGGGTAATATTCAATGGGCAGCGTTGGCAGCGCGATCGTCCCCACCAGAATAATCAGCAGAGAACAAACAGTGGCAAAAACCGGGCGCTTAATAAAAAAATCGCTAATCATGCTCTTTTAAGACTCAGGAGTAATGGGGACACCATCGCGCAGGCGCTGAATTCCCGAGACAACAATTTGCTCTCCCGGTTGGAGGCCTTCAAAAACTTGATATCTATTCCCTTGGATGGCTCCCACTTGAATGGGCTTTTGTTTGGCAATCATGTTGCCCTCGGCGTCTTTTTCGGCAACAAAGACAAAGTTTTGGCCGGCAAGATTGGAGACAGCCGTGGTCGGCACCAAAATCCCCGGTTGCTGCTCGAGAATAATGCGGGCTTGAATTTGTTGATCGGCACGGAGATTATTCCGCATATTGTCGTAGAGCGCTTTCACTAAAATGGTTTGGGTATTGTTTGTGGTGTTGGGGGCAATGAAAAAGACGGAACTCGTACCGACGACATTGCCATTCATGTCTATTAATTCCACCGGCGTCCCCATGCGAATGCGGGGGACTTGCTCAATGGGCACTTGGATATAGACTTCTAGGGGTTGATTTGAGGTCAGGGTGAGGAGGTCGGTTTGGGGCGTTACAAAATCGCCCACTTTGGGGGGAATGTTGCCGACAACACCACTAAAGGGAGCACGCACCTGAAACCAATTCAGGACAACGGCCTGCTGCTGAGCATTGGCTTGGGCAGCCAAGAGGACTTTTTCTAACTGGGCAATAGTAGCCTGTTGGGCACGAATATCTGCTTCGGTTTGTTGGAGTGCTGCTTGGGCAGTGCGAAAGCTGGTGATGAAGGATTGCGCTTGTTCTTTGGAAACAGCCCCTTCTGCAAAGAGCGCTGTATAGCGTTCCGCTTGAATCCGATTGAACTCTACAGTGGCCAGATTGGAGCGGCGCTGGGCTTCAAGGGCGCGGAGGATCGAGCGGGCATTCTCTACATTGGCTTGGGCAGATTGAATCGCGGCTAAATTGCTGGCCACAACGGCTTGCTGTTCTGAGGGGTCAATGAGAATGAGGGGCTGGCCTTGAGTTACAAACTGGCCGTTTTGAACATTGATTTGAGCAATTCGGCCCGAAACTTGGGGTTGTAGAGTGATCGACTCACGGGATTGCAAAGAGGCGTTGTAAACAGCGGTTTGCGAAAGGGTTTCCGTTTGAACCGCAGCAAGTTTCACCCGTGCCGCTGGGGGCGGAGCCGTTGCCTTTGGTTGGCTACAGGCGGTAGCAAGGAAGCAAAGACTTCCTAGGAGAGCTGACGTGAACAGTTGCCGTTGCACCATACCTCAGACTTTGAAATATCACCCACAGTCGGCAATAGGTATCCTCAGTCTAGCCTAGAGGCGCCTATGGCGAGTGCTGCTTTAATAATTGGTTTCTGTGTCTCTAGGCGGAATACAGAATAGCCCCTATTGGCAATCCTCCGCTAAGATGTAGAGCAAGGGGCAGGGGGTCATTTCTGGCTCACCTTAGAGGCTAGGACAGTCCTTGCACCAACCTTTATCTTATCAACGACAGTACAGGTACCAGTGGCTCTTACCAAGAAAACACAGCAAGAACAACCCATGATTAATGAGCGCATCCGTTTTCCTCGGGTGCGGGTGGTGGATAGTGATGGTTCCCAATTGGGGATTATGTCGTCCCAAGAGGCGATCGCGATCGCCCGCGAAAGGGAACGTGACCTTGTGCTTGTGAGTGACAAGGCAGATCCACCCGTTTGCAAAATTATTGACTACGGCAAGTTTCGCTTTGAGCAGGAAAAGAAGGCGCGTGAAGCCCGCAAAAAGCAGCACACCTCCGATGTCAAAGAGGTGAAGATGCGCTACAAAATTGAAGAACACGACTACAATGTGTGCATTAATCGCGCCGAGCGGTTCCTCAAAGCTGGAGACAAGGTGAAGGCCACTGTGACGTTCCGAGGACGGGAAATTCAGCACTCCCACTTGGCAGAAGAACTCCTCAACCGCATGGCCAATGACCTGCAAGCGGTGGCCGAGGTGCAGCAGGCGCCAAAGCAAGAAGGGCGCAATATGATCATGTTTCTGGCGCCGAAGCGGTAATCAATGCTGGGGGGCGTATGTTTGGCTTTCGTCCAGACCCCAAATCCACCCCGCTGGATATTTCAGCCCATGAGAAACCCCGTTCGGCACTCCTGCTAGCGATCGCTGCCCTTGTCACGATTTTTCTTTGGCAGATTCCCTTGGGAAACTATCTGCTGTATCCCTTTACAATCTTGGCCACATGGTTCCACGAGATGGGGCATGGCCTCACGGCGATGCTGTTGGGCGGCTACTTTCGGGAATTGGTCATCTATCCCAGTGGTTCAGGATTTGCGCGCTATGGGGGCGAGGTGCTGTTGGGCAATTTGGGACATGGCTTAGTTGCCATTGGCGGACCCCTAGGACCCGCGATCGCTGGCAGTCTCTTTATTTTGTCGAGCCGCTCTCATCGGGCCACAGATATTTGCCTCAAAGCCCTAGGAATGATTATCCTCGCCTCAGTGGGGCTGTGGGTGCGATCGCTCTTTGGCATTCTCTTCATGACATTGGTGGGGATTGCCATTCTGCTGGTGGCCTATCGCGGCAATCGCTGGCTCAGGGGGATTTCGATTCAGTTTCTTGGGGTACAGGCTTGTATTAGCACATTTGAGCAGGTGGACTACCTCTTTACCTATGCCATTCCGGGGGGGCAGCTTTCCGATACAGGGCTTCTCCAACGGTACCTCTGGCTTCCCTATTGGCTATGGGGGGCGCTGATTTCTGTGATGACGTTGGGGCTGTTGCTGTGGAGTCTTCAGGTGGCCTATAGCCGGTCTAAGTAATGCCCCAGCGGTGTCGCCAACGACTGGTCGATTCACGGTGAGCGGTTTGCTGCTCCGCTTGGCGGCGCGATCGAATCATCTCCGCACTGTCCCGCAGCTGCGGATCGCGGTAGGGAATACCCGCCCGGGTTTGCAAATGTTCCTGCTCCATCAGCGATAGGGGAATAAGCTGATCTGCTTGCCAGCGAGCCACGGTTCCCTGTGCCCACTCATGACTGTGCTGGGGGGCAACAATCGGCAGCGTCCCAAGGTGTAAACCCGCCTCCTGCAAAGCGGAACGAACGGCAGCAGCGCGACAATAGGTGGCCAAATGCCCCTCAGGTGCTAAACACTGAGCCACTAAGCTGAGAAACTCTACCGTCCAGAGTTGCGGACAGCGCTGGGGTGAAAAGGGATCAAGAAAAATCGCATCTGCTTGGAATCCTTGGCGAACAAGGTCTTGAATGGTTTGGCGGGCATCGCCAATTAAAAGCTGTGCCTCACAGTGGGGGGTGGCTACCTGCTGTTGCTGAGCTAGTCCTTCAAGAATCCCTTGAACCGATGCTGACCAAGGGGGCATGACCGCTAAAGCTGCTTGGGGAACGCCCAGATCCAGTTCTAGGCCGATAACGGTGACCTGACAGGTGGGATTGTGGTGCCAAATAACCTCTAACGCAGCGGCTGTGTTGTAGCCCAAACCATAGCAGATGTCCAAAAGTCGCAGATGAGAAGCTTGGGCTTTACGGGGCAGATCGGTGGCGATCGCGAACTTTTCAAAGGCTTCTTGGCGCGCTCCCCCAAGGCTGTGGAAGGTTTCGCCAAACTCTGGAGAAAAAAATGTAAGGGAACCGTCTGCCGTAGGTCGAGGCTGCCAGATTGAGTTCAAGGCAGGAGCTAAGTTTTGGGAATAGGCCATCACTGCATTTGCGTGGGGGTCTGCGGTTGGGGGGCAGGTGGTCGGTTCATGATCATAACGCCAATTCCCACGATCAAAAGAACAATGACGATCCCGCCCACAATCAGCAGCCAAGGGGGAGAGGATTTGGGGGCTGGCACGGGTCCTGGACTCGCCGCCCCGGGTTTTGGGGGTGGAAGATTCAGTGGTGCTTCGTGGGGTGGCGGCTGATGGCTCAGCTCTTCCTCTGCTTGGGTAATTGTTGAGGTCATGGGCACAGCCTTAATGCTGTGATAGTTGACGCCCTTCAAATACTTGATAAACTCCGCCTCGCCCATTGACACAGTGGCATAGTGCGCCTTGACGGATCCGCCAAAGTTAATTTCATCTCCATCTTTTAGCTCATGGCTTTGCACCCGCTGGCCATTCACTAGGATACCGTTGGCACTGGGCTTACCATCGGCATTCCCATCCACCACGCGATAGCGATAGCCATTTGGTGAGGGAATCCGCAGCAGCAGCGCGTGTTGCCGTGAGACACCGTGACCATGAATCACGATCGCATTGGTGACATCACGGCCAATGGAGTAGGTTGCCGCATCCAAAGGGATCGTGCGCTTACCCGTTTCATCCTCAATGTTGAGTAGATGGCGCTCACGGCTATCACTCATGGGAACACCTGAGACTGAGATCAACTTTTACCCACTATCTTAGCCTGAGTTGCAAACAGCTGTATTGCACAAGTTTCTAAATTAAGTCAAAGGAAACAGACGTATTGGGGCTAGGGTCTGCAGTTGTTGCCCAAGGCGAAAAGCTTGGGGTTCATAGAGTTCGAGGGTGAGGGCAGCAGGGAGTTGCTGGATAAAAGCGCGCGATTGCGGCAGGGGCAAACCCGCAATTTTTGTAATTAAGTTGCCAATTTCTAGGACAGCTTCCGCATTGCGGGGGAGCCCCACCCACAGCCGCCACTGGCGGCGAGGCGCCATTTTGCCCTGTTCAATCCGCCGTAGGCCATCAATTGTGGCTAAGACAATCAGGCGATCGCCCGTAGCAAGTTGCAGTGTGTCACTGGGCAAAAACTGCTGACTGGTCTCACCGCCGAGAAACTGCTCATGGCGATTGTAGAAAATGGGGATGACTGCATACCCATAGGCCACTTCACCAATTAACTTGCCCTCAAGGGTGTCGCCGGCAGTAACGGTGTAGTCAGCAATCAGTACCGTCTGCTGATCAATTTGAAACAGACCCAGCATTGTTTCGCCAAAGGCAGCACCAGCAAAGGCCTCAGCAGCAAGGGCATAGGCACAGAGGGGGCGGGCACGGGGTAGGAGATCCCGCAGATCATTAGTGAGGCTGGGATCATGGATGCCAATGACCAACCCAATGGGGGACTCGCGCTGCTCCGTGGCTTGGCGGGCAATTAGGGCTGCCTCTAGGTTCAACATTTCATCAGCAGTGGTGAGAACCACACTTTTAGCGGTCTCCAAATGGGCTTGGGAGAGCTTTTCTGGAATATTGCCAAGGAGCATGGGCAGGTCTGCAAAAAGCTGAGTTTGCTCTGGGTTGTCCACGAGTAGAACAAGGGGTTGACGGAAAGCACGTAGGATTTGCACCACCTGTTGACCAATGCGATCTAACCCAACAACGATTACGTGATCCGCCGTGGGCAGGGGGGGACGTTTCTTGAGAAAGTCAAACCGCGCTTGCAGCAGCTTTTCCGCCAAAAGTCCCAAGATACCGACAATAAAGAGGAGACTGACGATCGCCACCAGAATACAGACCACCAGCAGCCACGGGGGAATCGGATCGTTTTCTAGGCCGCCAAAGACATCGCCAAAGCCGCCTAGCAGGAGAATAAACCCAGCAGCAAAGGCCTTTTGCCATGTGAGATCGGGGACGTTGTGGCGCAGTAGGATCGCGGTCAAAAGCCACAGACCACTGCCAATCCAAAGGCCATTGAAGATCAACTCGCGGGAGCGATCGCCATGGATCCACTGCCAGAATTGTTCTGCTTGCTCAGGCAGTTGGCGCACCTGCTGAATGAGGCGCTGGATGGGATTGGGGTCGGGGATAGGCAAGGATTTCACCACTTCCACCCGTTCAATCCAAATGGGGCGATCGCCCACCTCAAAGCGCAGATCTGGTGGCCAATGGTTAAAGAGGCGGTGGGGACGAGTCGGCTGGAAGATGGAGGATTGGGAATGACAGGCGCGAATACTAATCAGGCGTTGGTGACGGCGCCGCCAGCGGTGGGCAGGCGTACCCACGAGGGGACTCTCAGCGGTAATCGTTTGTTGCAGTACCCGAAACTGCTGACCCTCAATCGTAAACGCAGCAAGGATGTTTTCCTCAAGGGCCGCAAGGGCGAAGGCAGGAGCCGGCAGTTCCGTGGGATTGAGCGCCACAAAGCTCCCCAGTTTCTTCTCTAGGAGTGCGTTGAGATTATCGCGACTGGAGCGCACCACAAGATGGACGTCGGGATTTAAGCGCCGAGCCACAATCGCCGTCGCAATGTTGGTGGCCTCATCACTCGTGACTGCCAATAAGGTACGACAGCGATCAATCCCAGCCGCTTTAAGAACCGCCTCCTGCCGACAATCACCGATGATGACAGGTTCACTGAGTAACTCCGTCAACTGGGGAATTTCCCACTCAATGTTGGCGTGGCGTTCAATGGCACAAATCTCTATGGCCAAATGCTCACCTGCAAAGCGGCGCAGACTTTGGGTACACAATTGCCCCAAACTGCCAAGGCCGCAAACAATAAAGCGATCGCAGCTACCCCCCTCTCCCAACTGTATGATGGACGCTTCTGCCGAGGAAGTAGACCACGATTTCCACCAATAGGGAAAGAATTGATAGGGTTCAGCCACAAACAGAAGGAGACTTCCCTCGTTCCACTGCTGCCGCAGGAGAGTGCCCCACTGGGTGAGGCGGTCAAGGTCAACCTGAGTGGACTCAATCCAAATGGCAAGGTGGCGATCGCCGACATCAATGAACCACCTTGCACTGCTACCCAATAGTTGGTGCAGTTGGCGGTCAATGACATCTTCAAGGCTGGCCATAGCCTCCTAGCCCAAATAGGAGAGTAGTACCTCTTTCTCCAACTGACGACCGATCACCACTAGACGGGTTTGGCGTGACTCTGCCGCTTGCCACGGGCGATCGTAAAACCAGTCTAACCGCTGGCCAACTCCTTGTACCACAAGACGCATCGGCTTGCCCTCAATGGCTGCAAAGCCCTTAATACGGTAAATGTCGGGTACCTGTAATAGCTGCTCAAGGGATTGACGCAGGCGTTGCAGATCCCAAGCCCCCAGCTCTAAACAAACCGCTTGAATCTCCGCGTCGTGGTCATGCTCCTCCTCAAAGTCATGGTGGCTGGGTCGCTGCCCCAAGTTCTCCTCAACCGCTGCATTAAATCCCAGCAGCAGATCCACCGACACCTGTCCTTGGTGAGCTGCCAACAGCTTAACCCGTGGGGGCAATTGACGGCGCAGTTCAGCGATGAGCAGCTCCACCTGATCGGGAGTCAGTTGATCCGCCTTGCTGAGAATCACCAAATCGGCACAGGCCAGTTGATCATTAAAGAGTTCCTCAAGAGGCGTATCTTCATGCTCGAGGTTCGGGTCCGCCTCCTTTTGGGCAAAGAGCGCCTCTAAATCTGCACTCACTTGACCCGCTGCCAAGGCAACACCATCCACGACGGTCACAACCCCATCAACAGTAGCCGCATGGCGTACCTCCGGCCAACGGAAGGCCATGACGAGGGGCTTGGGCAAGGCCAGTCCCGACGTTTCAATGACAATGTGATCGATCTCCTGCCGCCGTGCCAAGAGGGTCTGCATCGTTGGCAAAAACTCCTCCTGCACTGTACAACACAGACAGCCATTGGTGAGTTCCCAAATGCCCGCCGCGCGATCGCAACAGGATTGCAACAACTCGCCATCAATGCCAACATCGCCAAACTCATTGACAATCACGGCAATACGCCTGCCGGCGGCATTCTGGAGCAAGTGCCGAATCAGCGTGGTTTTACCACTCCCGAGAAAACCAGTAATAATCGTGACTGGAATTTTTGCACTCATTAAAAAGCCTCAATGTTAGGAAAGTCTTTGAGTTGATGGGCGGCTTCGCCACAGGTTCGTGGTGTTGGAAACACCTTTTCGGGGTTGGCGAGGCGTTTTGGATCAAAAGCAGCGCGCACCTGCTGCATTGTTTCCAGATCTGCTGGACTAAACATTTCACTCATAAAACAGGCCTTATCACTGCCAATACCATGCTCTCCAGAGATACTTCCCCCCAAGCGCACACAGAGCTTGAGAATTTCCCCCCCCAAGGCCTCTACTTCCGCAAGGGCACCGGGAACCGATTGATCGTAGAGAATCAGAGGATGCAGGTTGCCATCGCCGGCGTGAAAGACATTGGCAATGCGATAACCACTGCGCCGACTTAGCTGCTCAATTTCCTTGAGGACAGTGGCCAGTTGACTGCGGGGAATCACCCCATCTTGGACAAAATAGTTGGGACTGAGGCGACCCGCAGCAGCAAAGGCGGCTTTGCGACCCTTCCAAAGGCGGAGCCGATCTTCGGCCTCTGTGGCCACGGTAACTTGGCGTGCCCCCTGTTCATAGCAAATGCGCGTCACTCGCTCCTGTAAAATCGGCACTTCAGCATCTAGGCCATCCACTTCCACAAGCAGCACAGCGCCAGCATCGCGGGGATAGCAGTTGGTGGCCACGACATCCTCAACGGCATTGATACTGAGGTTGTCCATAATTTCCATGCCAGCGGGAATGATACCAGCGCGAATAATGGCGGAAACCGTTTCCCCGGCCGCTTCAATCGTGGTGAAGTCCGCCAATAGCACGGCGATCGCCTCCGCCTGTTTGAGAATGCGCAGCCGAATTTCTGTGGCAATACCGAGAGTGCCCTCAGACCCGACAAAAACCCCCATGAGATCATAGCCGGGCATTTCTGGGGCTGCACCACCGAGTTCAACAATCTCACCATTGGGCAAAACCACTGTCAGTCCCAGCACATGATTCGTGGTCACGCCATATTTCAGGCAATGGACACCGCCGGAGTTCTCGGCCACATTGCCGCCAATGGAGCAAATAATTTGACTCGACGGATCGGGGGCATAATAGAAGCCCTGATCGGCCACCGCTTGCGTAACCCACGCATTAATAACCCCTGGCTGCACTACCACCTGCTGATTGGCCAGATCAATGTCTAAAATCTGGTTCATGCGAGAAGTGACGATGAGAATCCCCTCAGTGTGGGGCAAAGCACCCCCCGATAGCCCTGTCCCTGAGCCACGGGCAACAAAGGGAATCCGATAGCGATCGCACACTTTGAGGATCGCTGAGACCTGTGCAGTGGTTTGGGGGAGCACGACCAGCTTGGGCCGCTGCCGATACAGGGATAGGCCATCGCATTCATACACAAGGGCTTCTGCTGCATCACTGATGACGCTCCCCTTGCCGACAATGGCTGTTAGCTCCTCTGTGACCCGCTGCCAAGGGGTAATTTGCTGTAGTGTGGACATCCCCAGTGCTCTGAAACCGCCTTCTCTTATCCTAAATTGGCTCCCCCTTGAAAAAATGGGGGCAGGGGGGATTTGACATTGCTTTACTGAATAGTTATAAAATTATATTTAGAACCACTAGGCTGAAGTAGTAACTGTTTTAAGTCTAGTTTTAGGTCTAGTTTTCAAGCTGGACGAGTCCCCTCACACTTTACCCCATAAAGGAGTCCGCTATGCTATTTCGCCAACTCTTTGACTACGACACTTGGACTTATTCTTACCTGATTGCTGATGAAGCCACAGGTGAGGCCGCCTTGGTGGATAGCGTCCTTGAACAGGTGGAGCGGGATGTGCAGTTAATTGAGCAATTGGGGTTGAAACTGCGCTACTGCCTCGAAACCCATGTCCACGCCGACCACATTACCGGGGCGGGCAAAGTCCGCGAACGCACAGGCTGCAAAACCCTTGTGCCCGAAAATGCCCATGTGGACTGCGCCGATGGCTATATTAAAGACGGTGAAGTGATTCACGTCGGGAGCATTCCCATTCAGGCGATCGCCACCTTGGGGCACACCGATAGCCACATGGCCTTTTTGGTGAATGGCACCCACCTGCTGACGGGGGATTCCCTCTTTATCCGTGGCTGTGGGCGCACTGACTTCCAAAGTGGCGATGCAGGTGCAATGTACGATGCGGTAACACAGCGGCTCTTTACGCTCCCAGACACCACCTTGGTCTATCCCGGCCATGACTATCGCGGTCACACCGTTTCCACCATTGGTGAGGAAAAACGCTTTAATCCACGCTTTGTCGGTCGCGATCGCCAGCAGTTCATTGAATTCATGGCCAACCTGAACCTGCCGGATCCCAAGAAAATCATGGAAGCGGTGCCCGCTAACCAACAGTGTGGCATGGTTGCCGCTGCCGTCTAGTCTTTTGACCCCTGATTGTTAGCCAACCCTAAGTAACCGCTTGAGAACCAATGACTATGACCCCAACAACGACTGAATCTCCCCTCATTTCTGCGGCCGAACTGCACGATGCCCTGCAACGCCAGCAGGTGCTGCTGATTGATGTGCGTGAGCCAAGCGAATACAACAATGCCCACATTCCCGGAGCGCTACTCTGTCCTTTGGCCAATGTGAAGGAACTTGAACCCCCCTGTGACACCCCAGTGGTGCTCTACTGTGAATCTGGCCGGCGATCGCGCATGGCCTACGAAACCCTTGCCAGTCGGGGCTTCAAAAACCTGAAAAACCTTGAAGGGGGCATTCAACGCTGGAAACAGGGGGGCTATCCGATCACGGGTGCGGTTAGTGCGCCCATCAGCCTGATGCGGCAGGTGCAAATTGTGGCTGGCAGTCTGATTCTCACGGGAGTGATCTTAGGCTTTACCGTCAATCCGGGATTCTTCTTCCTGTCGGGCTTTGTCGGTGCTGGTTTGGTGTTTGCTGGTGTCACCGGTACCTGTGCCCTAGCACGGGTGTTGGCACTGCTGCCCTTCAATCGCCCACAGGTGAAATAACCCATGCTGAGCTACTGGATAGGGCATGGTCTGGCGATCGCCATCGGCTTGAGTCTGGGTCTATTGGGGGGCGGCGGTTCTGTCCTTGCCCTGCCAGTGCTGGTCTATGTCATGGGCATTGAAACCAAGGTCGCAATCCCGATGACGCTTGTGATTGTCGGCAGCGTCAGTTTACTGGCAGTGATTCCCCAGTGGCGGCGTGGCTACGTTAATTTGCGTCTAGCACTGATTTTTGGTTCGGCCACCATGATTGGTGCCTATCTCGGGGCGCGACTGGCAGCCTTGCCTTGGATTACCGATACGGTGCAACTCTTACTCTTTGCCGTTGCCATGATGGTGGCAGCAATTTTAATGATTCGGCGGCAACAGCGTCCCCCTGAACTCACCCCGCCGCAAAGTTCCCTTGAAAGCCAGCTTTATGCCCCCCCAGTATGTAAGTACTGTTGGCTGTGGCTGCCCACAGAAGGCATTGGTGTAGGTATTCTAACGGGGTTGGTGGGAGTTGGCGGGGGCTTTGCCATTGTGCCTGCCCTTGTTTTATTGGGGAAAATTCCAATGCGGCAGGCGATCGGTACCTCACTGCTGATTATCACGGCTAATTCAGTGGCTGCGGTTTGGGGCTATCTCGGCACTGTTAACTTAGATCCACGCTTGACCCTGACGCTAACCTTAGCAGCCGCCAGTGGTTCTCTTATCGGTAGCTACCTCAGTCACCGCATTTCTGCGAAGCGACTTCAGCAGGGCTTTGGTTACTTCTTAATTGGCATTGCGGCCTTTGTGATCCTGAAAACCCTACTGGCACCTCCCCAGCGCAGCAAAAGCTCTTCCCTGCCGCCGCGGCACTACCTTACTGCATCCCTGCCTGCAAGACAAAGCCGGGCCTAAGACTCTGTTTCAGGAGCCTCTGAAGCACTCTGCTGTTGCCCAATTTGATTGAGCAGCGAAAGAACGCGACTGCCCCGTTCGAGTGATCGATCCTCAATAAACACGACCTCCGGTGTCCGCCGCAGCCGAATGCGCTGCCCCAATTCCCGTCGCACAAAGCCTGAAGCCGCCTTCAATCCGGCCATCGTTGAGCGGCGTACCTCATCGGTACTGTAGATACTGACGAAGATCTTAGCGTGCTGCAAATCACCGGAAACTTCCACATCGGTGACACTGACCATGCCCGCCCCCACGCGCTCATCGCGGATTTCATACATTAATAACTGGCTGACTTCCCGTTTGATTAATTCTGCTACCCGTGCCACCCGTCGTTCGGTCGCCATGGCGGGCCTCCTTTTCTCGGTTGTTGGCAAAAACTATCCTGCACCTCCCCTATCTTATCAAGACAGCTATCGCTCTGTTTCTGGCTGGCGGGCGATCGCTCAAGACTTCTGTTGCATGCTCTAACCCAAGGGTATAGTGAAGGCTTCCTGCATCGCTGCAGGCGCAGGCACGGTCTTGTCTTCCAGCGTGATGCACACATACCAGCCATCCGCTTGCCAGTGGCATCAGGAAATAATTCTTTCGTTTGTTTCAGTTGTGCCGCTTGAGAATAGTAATTTAAACATTCAGGAATCTCACCAATGGGTTGAGAGACCAAGGAGCATTGGTCAATGAAGCAGCGAGTGCGATGCAACCAATCCAGTCTTTGTCCCAAGCAGTAGTTCCAATGTCGCCGCAGCAGCTCTAGGCATTTTCAGGGTAGGGCTTCTTGGTCGTTGTTGGATTGGATGCGGTACTCATAGGTGAGAATCATGCAGCCAATTATAGGAGTGATGTGGGCAGGCTAAAACCCCTCCGCTTCAGCGAGGGGATAC
>NZ_DVEH01000036.1 GCF_015295825.1 Thermosynechococcus sp. M98_K2018_005 | reverse complement strand
TCCCCTCGCTGAAGCGGAGGGGTTTTAGCCTGCCCACATCACTCCTATAAATTTTCTCAATTGTGCCTGACCCGCCTAAATTTTGCAGTGCTTGAAGTGTGGGAATGAGCATTTGATCAAAGGTTGACACAAAGGATTTAGATGCCTCTGACATTTCTCCGTCGCTATTCTGTGCTTTCTGATGAACTCGTCATAAGCTTTGTGGCTGAAGACGGCTGTTCCTTGAGAATCGTGGTATCAATCACGCAGGGCAATCGGGCAGCCTTGAAACCGCGCTTAATCACCGGAAGGGTTTCTTGAAAGAGGACAAAGAGGGGAAATTGACGATTCGCGCCCTCACTAAAGACATCCCGATGCTGCAAGGGCATATCCCAGCTATAACTGCGACTGAGAAGCACTTGGGATTGGCGCCAGCGCCCCAGCAGTTCCGTAAAGCTTTCCCCCGGACGATGGATAAAGACTAGCAGTTCAATGTCGGTTTTGACTTTCCACTCGGGATCGCACATGACAAAGACCAAGTCACAGGGCACCATCACTGACTTGACTTGGGAACGTTGGTTCGAGGTTGTGGCGGCAGGAACCTGAATATGGGCGATCGGCAGCGGAATCGGAATTAAACTCTCTTGAGGTCGCCGCATACTGGGAAGCATCTCTAGGTACGGGCGATATTGCCGCAAGAGTTCTGTCGCATGCAGCGGATCCGTGTAGCGAACCAAGGTGTCTTCGTAGAGGTTGGGGGCGATCGCCATAGCAGAAAGCACTTGCAACTATTGCTATCCTAGAGCAGGTCACTGCTCCTCAACAAGCCAACAGAACTTTAACTCACCGCTTGCTGTGCTAATTGCTCTAGTTGTGGCAAATTGAGGATTTGGAGTTGTTGCTTGGCCGCATCAATCTTGATCCAGTTTTTCGCCACCAGTTTATCCAGCAGTTGATGTGCTTCATCAGGGCTCATGTTAGCCACATCCGCTAAATCCTTGATGGGTACATTGAAAATCATAGCTGTGTTGGCATTGCCCCCCGGATGCTGACCATAGCGCCGTGCCAAATTCACCAAGACATGGGCTAGTTTGACGGCAGGAGGTTTGTGCAACAGTTCAATGCGAGTATTAGTCAGGCGTAGCCGTTGTGCCATCAATTGCAGCATCCGATAGTGCAAATCCGGCTCATGGCGCAGGACATGGACAAATTTTTGCGCCGGCACGGACAAAACTTCCGCTGGACACAGTGCCACCACATCCGTTGAGCGGGGTGATTGGTCAAGAATGGCCATTTCACCAAAAAAATCCCCCGGCCCAAGGATCGCTAGGGTCATGAAATCTCCATTAGGGAGCAGTCGCCGCACCTTCACCCAGCCTGAGAGGATAAAGTAAACCGCATTGCCCCACGCATCTTCAATTAGAATGGCACGCCCCGCCGGGTAGGTGTTATGCCAAGCCACTGAGAGCATCGAGGAAAGTGCCTCTTGGGAACTGGCACCAAAAAGCGGAAAGAGTTGACTAAAGTTTTCGGTCTCAATACTTGACATAACAACCTGAACTTGAGCTTTCCAAAGGTAATGTTTCTCCCCTAGGATACTAGAATATCCGATATGCCTTAGCCACAGCTTCATTATCTCTGGCGATAGACCCGACCTCGGAAAAAAGAAGTTTTGCTGAAAGTCCTCAACTATTGTGAACAAGGTTGTGATGTAACCATGCAAACGCTACGCTAAAAGTGTCACTGCTTTCTCAATGAGAACTAAACTCCAATGACATACTTCCGCCACTCTTGATGAGTGCCGGTACGGACGTGTTTCGTGACTTCAAAGTACAAACTACTAATGGGACGACGCGGTGTCTGCCGTAGGGACATATTCGCTTCTTTGGGGGTGCGATTCCCTTTCTTGACGTTACAGCGAACACAGGCGGTCACAATATTTTCCCAAGTTTCACCGCCACCGCGGGATTTGGGAATAACGTGATCAAGGGTCAGTTCATCGCCTGTATAGCCGCAGTACTGGCAGGAGTGGCCATCTCGATGCAGGATATTGCGGCGGGTAAGGGGAATTTCTTTGTAGGGAGTGACGACATAATGCCGCAGACGAATGACGGTCGGCAAGGGAAAATTGTTGTAAACCATCTTGCCGTTGTGTTCGACTTGCTCCGCCTTGCCCTTGATTAAAAGGACAACTGCCCGTTGCCAACTCGTAATATTGAGTGGTTCATAGGAAGCATTGAGTACCAGAACCTTCGCCATATCCGTTGACACGCGGCATTCTCTCAGATAGTAGCATATCCTTTGTGATTGGGGTAACACTAGAGAAAATTTTTGCAGTTCCCACTCTCCCCTGGGATCGTGATAGTCTGGCAGAAGCTTCTTCTTCGTTATTTGTGTTTTCAATGACCCCTAGGTCTCTAGCAGCACTGCTGCAACCGGATTTAATTCTTGAAACCACCATTGAACAGTTGCACCCCAGCCTGCTGGCAAAATATCATCTGCGGGGCATGGTGCTGGATGTGGATGATACGCTCCTCCCCACCTGGGATGCGCATCTGCCCCCGAAAACTCTGGCGTGGCTCTTAGAGATCAAGCATCAAATGCCAATCTGGCTAGTGAGCAATAATTTGAACCATCGCCGCATTGAACGGATTGCCCAGCAGGTGGAGTTACCCTTTTTGATGGGGGCGGGCAAGCCGTCGCGGCGGAAGATTCGTCAAGCCGTACAAGCCATGAATCTGCCCTATAATCAGGTGGCCATGGTGGGCGATCGCCTGTTTACAGATATTCTCGCGGGCAATCGCTTGGGGATGTTTACGATCTTGGTGCAACCCGTTCTTGTCAAGCGCCTTGATGGTAAGTCTTGGGTGCGTCATCTGGAGTTTTGGCTAGCACGACAGTTGGGAACACGGCTGGCGATCGCGCCCCCCGCTGAGAATTAGCCTTTTGCTTGTAAATAATTGACCAGTGCCCGTAACCCCAACAAATAACTATCAGCACCAAAGCCAGCAATTTGACCGATCGCCACCGGGGCAACATAGGAATGATGGCGAAAAGTTTCCCGTTGATGAATGTTACTCAGGTGAACTTCCACAGTTGGCAGGGCGACTGCAGCAATCGCATCTCGTAGAGCTACGCTGGTGTGGGTATAGGCTGCGGGGTTAATTAAAATGCCTTGGGCACGTCCCATTGCCCCCTGAATGGCATCCACCAAGATCCCCTCATGATTGGACTGGAGGCACTCAATGGTTACCCCCAACTCCTGCGCCAAGGCCTCCAAAGATTGGTTGATACTCGCTAGGGTCACAACCCCATAAATCGCCGGCTCCCGTTGCCCTAACAGGTTCAGATTGGGGCCATGAAGCACCAAAATATGAAAGGCCAAGCTTAACCTAACCGTTCAAAAATGACTCAATTGTATTGAATGCTGTCGCTCTATTGGCGATCGCGCACGGGAATCGGAATCGGCTCCAGTTCAGGGGTGGGTTCGGCGCTGCCTAGAAGTTCCAACAGTTTTCTTAACCACGATTTGAGGGTGTCAAGCAGGCTCTCTAGATAATCCATTGATGTCCCTACTGTATCGCTATAGAACTTGCAGATGCCGCGTGTCCTGAATAAAGACAAAAGAAGCATCGTAACTTTACGTTAGCACAATTCTTTTGAATCGGCACCCGATCCATTGAAGACGCGTTAGGACTTCTGGAAGCCAAGACCATGGCTGGCGGCGTAGCGATCCATAAAGCGAATAAAGCGATCCCACTCTTGGGGGCTGCGCATCGTGTAGGTGGCCTCAACGGCAACGGGCTGGCCGTTAATGAACTTGGCATTGACATCACGGGTGACAATTTCCCCTTCTTCGTCCACCATGTACATCCCTGTGATCTCCAAGGTACCCTCTTGGACAATTTTGGGGTTATCAAAGTAAAATATGGCCTGACCACTGCTGCCATCCCGTGCCCGGGTCAAACGCACATCGGGAACCACTTTTTCATCAACGCCACGGATAAATTGAATTTCTGCCATTGGACCAACACTTCAAGCAATACTTCTAGGATACCTGGATTGGGGACAGCTCAAACCAAGAAATCGCGCCGCAGGCTGTAAATCACCCATTCAGGCTGCTCCAGATGGGGTAAGACCCCTGCTTTGGGGATCACTTGAAACTGTTGCAGGCGATCGCGGGCGGTGGCATAGAGTCGCTCACCAAGCGAAAGGGGCGTGAGCTTGGCCTTTTCCCCCCAAAGGATCACGGTGGGGATCGTTAAGTGGGGTAAATACTGGCTGAGATCAAAGGAGAGATTTCCCTTCAGGGTAGCCAGAGCTGCCCACTCGGCATTGGGACGAGAAGCGGCATCCAAGTAGGCTTCAACAGTTTCCGAGCGCAGCCGCTGCGGATCAGCAAAAATAAATTGAGTGAGGAAGTTGCGCACCGCCAAGGGGTTAGCAGCAGCAACCGTGTAAATGAGGCGATCAAGAATTGGCACACTCAGCAGGGCATTGGCGATCGCCTGTCCTTGATCTTCACCAAAGTCATTGAACCCACTAGGACAGACTAAACACAAACGCTCAAAAAGATGGGGTTGCTGAATCGCCAACCGCACAACAATCCCAGCCGTTAGGGAGGAGGCGACAACGGTAACGGGTGTGCCCAGCATGCGCAGCAGTTCAGCCATCATTAGCCAGTAGTCACTAGTGCTGTAGTCGCGAGCAGGATGATCTGACTCGCCCCAACCAATGAGATCCGGGGCAATGACGCGGTAGTGGGGCGCAAAGGCAGGATACACCTGCGACCATTCATAGTGGCTAGACCCACCCCCCAAACTGTGGAGAAAGACAAGGGGAGGGCGAGATTGCACCTGCCCCCAGTAGCGATCGCTGGGGGTGTAATAGACCATACGGCCACTACTGGTGCTGAAGCTCTGCTGGACAAAAGTGGGCGGACAAAAGGCCATGCTACTTCAGAGGACGAATCAGGTAACCACAGCGATGTTCACCATCCACCAGCCAATGGGTGCGCTCTACGGCACAATCGCCAAGGGCGATCGTAAACATCTCTAACTCGTGATTACAAACTGTGGGAAAAGACTGGGCAACGGCGGAAATCGCACAATTGTATTCCGTAAATAGATAGGCACCTTGAGGCTCACTCACGGGGTAAAACTCTGCCATATAGCCCTCCTGTCGCCGCAGTGCCACCAGTCGTGCCAAGCGTTCTGCCAAGGTGCCGCTCCCGATTTGCTCGCGATAGGCCAATGCCTTGCGTTGCCAAGCTGCCTGCAATACATCCTGCATCTGCTCTGGACCAAGGGTTGCCGCTACGGATTCTAGGAGTTCAACTGCAAAGCCCTTTGTCTGACTCGACTGTTGCCGCAGTTGCAGTTGCCGTAGTTCCTCCCGTCCCGCCTCGCTAATCGTGTAACGGTATTGGGGGCGCCCCACCGTACCCGACAGAACTTCATAGGTCACCAGTTGCTCCGCCTCTAAATCCTTGAGGTGCCGCCGCACCGCTTGCGGACTAATCGCCAGTTGTGCCGCCAACTCCTGGGCACTGAGGTGACCGTCGCGGAGAAGGCAGTGTAAGATGTCCTGTTTAGTATCTGATGTGAGCGTCACGCAACGCCCCCTTGACTAAAACAACCGTTTTGTTGCTAAATTAGTCCTAGAGATAAAGCAACCATCTTGTTGCTTAATATACTCTAAATTTTGGCCATTCCTTCACCCCAGAGAACACTCGATGTCGGCAACGGTACAATCCCTCGTCAATCAGCCCTATAAATACGGCTTTGTCACCCAAATTGAGACGGAAACCATTCCTCGAGGTCTCAACGAAGACATTATTCGCCTCATCTCTGCCAAAAAGAACGAACCAGAGTTCATGCTGGAGTTTCGCCTGCGGGCCTATCGCCAATGGCTGAAGATGAGTGAACCCACATGGGCACGGGTGAGCTATCCCCCCATCAACTACCAAGACATTGTCTATTACTCAGCTCCGAAACAAAAGGAGAAGCGGAAGAGCTTGGATGAAGTGGATCCCGTCCTGCTGGAAACCTTTGAGAAACTGGGGATTCCCCTCTCAGAGCAAAAGCGGCTGACCAATGTGGCCGTAGATGCCATTTTTGATAGCGTGTCAGTGGCCACTACATTCCGTGAAGAGTTGGCCAAGCAGGGGATCATTTTCTGCGCCATTTCTGAAGCGCTCCACGAATATCCCGAGTTGGTGCAGAAATACTTGGGCAGTGTTGTCCCCATTGGTGATAACTTCTATGCTGCTTTGAACTCCGCAGTCTTTTCCGATGGCTCCTTTGTCTATATTCCCAAAAACACCCGCTGTCCGATGGAGCTATCCACCTATTTCCGCATTAACAATGGCGAGTCGGGGCAGTTTGAGCGCACGCTGATTATTGCTGATGAGGGCAGTTATGTTAGCTACCTTGAAGGCTGCCATCCCGCCGGTGAGCAAGTTTGTACGCCCGATGGTTGGGTGAATATTGAAAGTCTCAAGCCCGGCGACCAAGTCTATGACCATGAAGGGAATCCCCGCCGGGTACGGGCGGCGATGGTGCGTCACTACAAGGGGGATATGATTACGGTGCGCCCCGTTTCCCCCTACCATGCCTTTCGCCTCACCACAGAGCACCCTGTTTTAGTGGTCAAGCGTCGGGATGTTGCTGCGAAACGGCAGCGGCGGGGGGATTGGCTGCCAGAAGTGGACAGCAAGAAGTTAAAGCAAGCCCAACCCCAGTGGGTAAAAGCCGATGAACTTGAGGTTGGTGATTTCCTGCTTGTACCCAAGCTCCACGCGCCCACTCCACAGTTCCTCTCGAATCCTGAGGTGGAACTGCTGGGATACTCCTTGGCTGAGGGTAGCACCTATGTGAACTCCGCCAATGGTCAATACACCAATCAGCTCAGTTTTGGCCTACATGAGCGCCCCCTCGCAGAGCGTGCCAAGGCTCTTGTGGAGACGGTTACAGGGCGTAAGGCTTACCTGACGGAGCAGTGCGATCGCCATGCCCTTGGTCTTAGGTTGTACTCTGCTGAAGCATCTAGTTGGCTCTCCGACCACTCTGCCAAAGGAGCGAGTCAAAAACGCCTCAGCTCAGAACTAATGCACTTGGATCAACGGCAGACACAGATTCTCCTCGATACTTACTTAGCAGGGGACGGCAATGTTGGCGATCGCCAAGGTTCAACTATGGTGCGCTCTTGCACAACCTCGCCAACCCTAGCCCAGCAAGTGCAACAACTGCCCAATCCTTTGGGAATTTATGGCTGGCTCCAAACGCGCAAGGGGGGCTTCAGTCATTTTTCTCGCCAGTCTGATCGCTGGATTCATTCTCAATCCCTTTATCAAGTCGGCTATACAGCACATAAACGCTGGGATCTTGTGCGCGAAACTGAGACTCACTTCCTTGTCCCCATTCGCGAAATTCGCCGCGAGCCCTGGGATGATCTGGTGTTCAACATTGATGTTGCCGAAACCCACAGCTACCTTGTCCGGGGCATTGCGGTTCACAACTGTACTGCTCCCATGTTCGATACCAATCAACTCCACGCAGCAGTGGTAGAATTGGTCGCCCTTGACAATGCCGAAATCAAATACTCCACGGTGCAAAACTGGTATGCTGGCGATGCAAACGGCAAGGGGGGTATCTACAACTTTGTAACCAAGCGTGGCCTCTGCCTTGGCCGCAACTCCAAGATTTCTTGGACACAGGTGGAAACGGGTTCAGCCATTACTTGGAAGTACCCCAGTTGTGTCTTGGTGGGGGATAATTCCGTGGGTGAATTTTACTCCGTTGCCCTCACCAATAATTACCAGCAGGCGGATACGGGCACTAAGATGATTCATATTGGTAAGAATACCCGCAGCACGATTGTCTCCAAGGGGATTTCGGCAGGGCACTCCCAAAATAGCTATCGCGGCCTAGTGAAAATTGGGCCAAAGGCCACGGGGGCACGCAACTATTCCCAATGCGATTCGATGCTTATTGGTGATACGGCAGCCGCCAATACTTTCCCCTATATTCAGGTGCAAAACCCCACGGCACAGGTGGAGCATGAGGCCTCAACATCAAAAATTGGTGAGGATCAACTCTTCTACTTTGCCCAGCGGGGAATTGCTGCCGAAGATGCGGTCTCAATGATGATTAGTGGCTTCTGTCGCGATGTCTTTAACCAATTGCCGATGGAATTTGCCGTCGAGGCTGATCGCCTGCTGAGTCTGAAGCTAGAAGGTAGTGTTGGCTAGAGATCCCTAAGATGTCCCCGGAAAGAGACGCCACACTTTGATGGTGCTGTCTTCACTGGCGGAGATCAGTTGATCCTGATCAAAGACGACACTATACACTGCACCAGAGTGTCCCTTGAGGTTACGCAATGGCTGACCAGAGAGGGACCAGAGTTTGACGGTTTGATCGCCGTGGCCACTGGCAATGGTGCGGCCATCGGGACTCACCGCTACACTAAAGACTTGCCCGCCTTCGGTGCCAAATTGATGCTGGAGTTCCCCTGTGGTCAGGTTCCAGACTTTGATACCGTCTTGGTCACTGCCGCTCACTAGTTGGCTGCTGTCGGGGGTGAAGGCGAGGCTATTGACATCGCCAGTGTGTCCTTCGAGGGTGCGCAGAAGGCGGCGGGAGGGCAAATCCCAAATGCGGATCAGCTTATCTACTCCGCCAGTGGCTAAAAAACGCCCATCGCGACTAATGGCAACGCTGAGCATGATGCCCTCATTCCCTTTTAGGGTGGTGATTTCCTGACGGCTAGGGACATCCCACAGTTTGACGGTGTGATCATAACTGGCACTGGCAAGGGTGCGGCCATTGGGGCTGAGGGCTAAACCATTGACAAAATCTTGATGACCACTGAGGGTGGCTTGGAGCTGGCGATCGCCCACACCCCATAGTTGATGGTTTTGTCTTTGCTGCCGCTAATCACCGTTTGACCATCGGGAGTGATCACAAGGGCATAGATCCAATCGGTGTGACCTGTGGCTTGTCCGAGGGCAGTTCCCGTAGCCAAGTTCCAAAAATACAGCCTGCGATCGTCGCCACCACTCACGAGTAAATTGCCATCAGGACTGAGGGCGATCGCGTTCACTTCATCTTGCTGGCCGCGCAGCGTCATAGCGAGGGCAATTTTTTGCCAATTGGAGGTGGTTTCGCCGTTTTGAGCGGGGGAGGGCGTCCAGCGTTGACTGAGTTGCCAATAGGCCAGTCCTGCGACCAAGCCGCTGATTACAAGTGTGCTCAAAAGAACTCGAAGATCAGAACTGCCTTTGTTACTCATCCGTCCCGTACCCCAATAGCTTGCAAAAGGGCTGTACCCTACATTAACAATAAAGGCTGTGGCGCGTTTTTGCGGATGACTTGTGTTGGGCAACCCTATGGGATGGTGATAAATGAATACAACACCCCTTCACGACTATAAGCGCACGGTTCATTTTGCTGATACAGATGCGGCTGGAGTGGTTTACTTTGCCAATCTGCTGCGGTTTTGCCATGAGGCCTATGAGGATGCCCTTGCCCAGTTGGGGATGGATCTGCGGCAATTTTTCAGCAACAGTGGCCTGATTGTACCGATTACGGAGGCGCAGGTGCGGTTTTTGAAACCTCTCTACTGTGGCGATCGCCTGCGGGTGACCATTGATCCCCAAAGACTGGATCACAGCCGTTTTCAACTAACCTACACACTCTACAATGCGCGGGGCGATCGGGTGGCCATTGCCCAGACGCAACACATTTGCCTGCAAGAAGGCCAACGGGTGGCCATCCCTGAACCTTTGAGCCGCTGGCTAAAGTCCGCACCAGAGGAAACCAGCGATCGCGAGGATTAGGGGGATAATAGGGAAGATGTTGCGTCATAGCTCACTGCAAGAATGACCCAAACCTTTCGTGTTGAAATCCTGCACCAAGGACAAACCTACACGTTTGAAGCCAGTGCCGATAAACCCATCCTGCGATCGGCCACCGCTGCCGGAATTGATCTCCCCAGTTCCTGTAATGCGGGGGTGTGCACCACCTGTGCCGCCCAAATTCAAGAGGGTACCGTTGATCACGGCGATGCAATGGGGCTGAGTCCCAACCTGCGGGAAAAAGGCTATGTACTCCTCTGTGTGGCTCGCCCCTGTTCGGATCTCAAACTCATCTCTGAAAAAGAGGAAGAGGTCTATAACTTCCAATTTGGTCAATTCCAGAAAGCATAGACCTATGGAGGAGTCCCCCCTGCCCGATGAGCCTCTGAGTCGTACGCAGGTCTTAGTGGCCATGGCGTTGACGGCCATTCTGTGGCTGATTTTGGCGCGGGTGTGGTTATTGACCCCCTTTTCCGGGGGACTTCTGCCGCTGCGCTGGGATGGTTGGGCAGTGGTTTTAGGAATTGCCCTCTGCTTAGGAATTACGGGGATAGGCGCTATTTTGTATCGCCTCTGGCCCGCCTACCGCCATGCGTCGGATACCTACCTGAAACTGGTACTTTCACCGCTGCTGTGGCCTGATCTCTTTTGGATTGGCATTCTGCCCGGCCTCAGTGAAGAGCTGCTCTTTCGCGGGGCGCTCCTACCGAGTTTGGGTCTCAACTGGGCAGGGATCATCGGCAGTTCGGTGTGCTTTGGTATTTTGCACGCTGGATCGCGGCAGCAGTGGCCCTACGCCCTGTGGGCCACCATTGTTGGCGGGCTGTTTGCCTATAGTGCTGTAGCAACGAATAATTTACTCCTAGCGATCGTGGCCCATATTTGTACCAATTGGCTGGCGGCTACACTTTGGAAAGTCTCCTTTTTGCGATCGTCTCCCCATCAACCGTAGCGCTGGTGTCCCAGCACCCGAAAGACCTCCTGTTGCTCAAAGAGTTCAACGAGATCGGGATTAATCTTAAATTCCTTGGCCTCCTGCCACAAAATCTTTAAGGCCGCATCAACAGGTAGGCTCTTTTTGTAGGGGCGATCCTTGGCCGTCAGGGCATCGTAAATATCCGCGATCGCCAGCATCTGGGTTTGCAAAGGAATCTCCGCCGCCCCAATACCTCGGGGGTAGCCACTGCCATTCAAGCGCTCATGGTGACCATAGGCGATGATCGGCACATCCTTTAGGTGAGGGGTCCAGGGAATGCGGGAGAGAAACTGGTAGGTATAGGTCACGTGGGCTTCAATGATCCGCCGCTCCCCTTGGGTGAGATTGCCTCGCCGCACCAAGAGTTGTTCCAGTTCACTGGCCGTAATCAAGGGATGGAGTTCGCCATCAGTCCCGCGATAATAAAACTGGGTTAATTCCTGAAGGCGGGCAAGGGGTTCTTGATCGAGAATTTGCGGCTCATTGGCCTGCTCGAGCAACTGCCAATAGGCTTCGAGGGTGACCAGTTGTTGGCGAAGTTCCTCATCGCAGTGACGCAAAAAGGCGCAGTGGTGACAGGCCTGTTCGGCAGCGTGCGGGCTGTGGGGATGGGAGAGCAAATAGTTTACTTTGGCTTGAGCCGTTTCCATTTCTAGGGTGCGGCGCACGAGGGCAAACCGTTGGCGAATCACCTCCAGTTGTTCAGGGAACATTTTCTTGTGCTTGTTGAGAATGGCTTCAGGTACGGCCACCTTACCAAAATCATGGAGCAGCGCTGCATAGCGAATCTCTTGTAGTTGGCGATCGCTAAAGGAAACTTCCCGAAAAATGCCCCTTGAGGTTGCATGGGTGATCTCCGCTAGGCGTACGGTAAGCGCCGCCACCCGTTCCGAATGTCCTGCCGTGGTGGGATCCCGCACTTCAATTGCTTGCACTGAAGCGGTGACAAAGCCCTCAAAGAGCTGTTCAATACTTTCCAGCAGGTGGTTGCGCTCAATCATCACGGCGGCCTGACTGGCCAGCGATCGCACAATGTGTTCTTCCCAAGGGCTATAGGGCTGGGTGAGATCCACAGTGGTTTCTGGCGTCAGTAGAGTGTCGGGCGATCGCTTGCGGTTAATCAGTTGCAGAACGCCAATCACTTCACCACTGACACTTTGCATCGGCACCACCAGCACCGAGCAGGTTCGATAGCGCAGGGCTTCATCAAAAGAACGATTAAACTGGTACACCTCGCTGCCGTTGAGGGCATACACATCGGCAATATTCAGCGAGTCTCCCGTGAGGGCGGCATAGCCTACCAAGCTATCAGGAGTGAGGGGGACTGTAGTGTCCTGTACTTGCTTAGGGAGAGCAACACTATCATTTTGAGTCGCCTTAAATTCAAGCACCGCCGGCTCTGTCTGTCGCTGTACTAGAAAAATCGTGCCGGCATCGCTAGCGGTCATTTGGCGACTTTTCGTGAGAATGAGATGCAGTAGTTCCTCTAGGGATTGGCTCGCAGAAAGGGCGATTCCAATTTCCAGAAGCTGATCGACAAGGGTTTCAGCACGCGAACCAAGCACCGCTCGTTCAAGGGGGCTGACACTCATCGCAAAAGACCCGTAAGGAATGCGCCCATTATAGATGCGTTGCAAGTATGCGGTTGTGATCTAATTGCGGTGGTTGTTGTGGTAGGGAATGCGTGCCCCTGCCCAAGCCAACTTCTCCCGCAGCGTTTGATAAAAGGAGTAGTGATCCCGCAGAATGATAAAGCGTGCCTGACAATCGGCCATCGTCACCTGGACTCGCTGTCCGGGCCAAATGGAGGTGGCCAGTACGCCATCCATCCACAGTTTGGTATTGAGGCTGTGATCGTCCAATGGCCAAATGCTCACTGCGGAGCGCGAGGGCAAGACAATGGGGCGGCTAGAGAGACTTAAGGGGCAAATTGGGGTTACCACAAGGGCTTCCATCCCCGGATGCAAAATGGGGCCATTAGCGGCAACCGTATAGCAGGTGGAGCCGGTGGGGGTGGCCACCAGCAAGCCATCCCCTTGGTACTGATCCACCACATCACCATCAATTTCCATTTCGAGGATGGCGGTGATCATGCGATCGGCAGACGCCGGCTTAATACACATTTCATTCAGGGCATAGTAGCGATCGCCCACCACTTCAGGATGCAATTTTGGCCCCTCAAACACTTGGGCTTGCAACATCATCCGCTGTTGCATGGCGTACTCATCCCGCTCAAGGCGATCCCAAACCGCCTCCATATCGCGAAACAGCTCTAATGGTTCCGTCAAAAACCCCAAATGCCCCCCCACATTCACCGCTAGAATCGGAACCCCAGCCGCAGCCAGATGCCGTGCCGCCGCCAAGGAAGTGCCATCTCCCCCCAGAACAACGGCCAGATCAATCGGCTCTGTCACCGAGGCCATAAAAACGGGGTAGGGGTTGTCCTTAGGCCCACTCGGCCCAACGAGCACATTGGCGCCACGCTGTTGCAGTTGACGGGAGGCGCGATCCGCCCATTCCTTGCTCTGGCGATCGCCCGCCTTATGAACGACAATGACCTGATTTAGTTGCATCCAGCGTGCCTACAGGGGGTACATAAACAGGATGTGGCCATAGGACGAGAAGGATTGGAGCCTACTCCCTCCTTCTGCAACGGACTCTCTGTTACTCGTTGTCTAGATCCTGCACCTCTTTCACAATGCGTCCCAACTCAGTTTTTTCATCCACAGCAATACGGGTGGGGGTACCGCTAATAATCCCCTCAAAATTACGGAAGGAATCGCGAATTTCCGCCCCCTTCTCACTAATCACATACTCACGAATGCCCTTATCATGCCAAGAACCACGCATCTTGAAGACGTTAATCGCCCGTGACATTTCACCGCGAATTTCCACATACTGCAACAGCAAAATCGTGTCTGTAATGGTCGAGATATGGGACTCCGTAATCGAGTTCGACCCCATAAATTGATCCGTGGTGTTGGTGAAAAAGCCAGTGATCTCCTCCTGCTTGGCAAAGCCCGTAACCCCAATCACAAACTGCCGGAAGGCATTATTGCTCACCCCCCGATCCAGCGCTGATAGGGAGTCAATGGCCACCCGCGAAGGCTTAAAGTCGGCAATTTCCGACTTGATAATTTGCAGGTGATCCTCAAGACCCGCTGATTCTGGATAGGCACAGACAATCCGCAGCAGACCTTGGCGTTCTAACTCCTCAAAATCAATGCCCCAGGAGGACGCGTTGCGCGACAACTGCGCCCGCGATTCTTCATAGGCAAACAGCAGTGCCCGTTCTCCCTGTTGGCAGCCCGTCTCCAAGAATTTGCTGACCAAGAGGGTCTTGCCAGTACCCGTGGCGCCCGTGGCCAAAATAATCGAATCTTTGAAGAAGCCGCCGCCACACATCTCGTCGAGGGTCTTGACCCCCGAAGACACCCGCACATTGGAGGAGCGCTGGGTAAGACGCATCGCCCCCAACGGGAAGATATTGATACCCTTGTTGATCGTAAAGGGATATTCCCCCTTCATGTGGGTGGTGCCCCGCAGCTTGAGAATTTCGACCGTGCGCCGCCGCCGTTCTCCCTCCAGCACATTACGCAAAATCACCACATTATCGGAGACAAACTCTTCGACGCCAAAGCGTGCCACTGGGCCATATTCCTCAATGCGCTCCGTGGTCATAATGGTAGTGACCCCCAGTTGCTTGAGGCGGAAGGCCAAGCGGAAAATTTCCCGCCGCACCACCGAGGCCGCATCGTATTGCTGAAAGACCGCTGTCACGGAGTCAATGGAAACCCGTGTGGCTTTGTATTTGCGGATGGCGTACTGGATGCGCTCAATCAGCGCCGATAGATCAAAGTCTCCCGCCACATCTTGGCCATCGGGATCTGGGGAGGCATCAAGGATAAAAAGCTTCCCTTGATCAATGAGACGTTGGAGATCCCAGCCAAAGCTCAGGGCATTTTTAATAATGTCGTGGGGAGACTCTTCAAAGGTGACGAAGATCCCCGGCTCATTGAAAATCGTAATGCCGTTGTAGAGAAACTGCACCGCAAAGAGGGTCTTGCCGGTACCCGATGTGCCACTGACGAGTGTCGTGCGTCCTTGGGGCAGGCCACCATGACTAATGTCATCAAAGCCCTCGATCATCGTGCGGATTTTTTTGACTTCGGCAGCCACCTTCGGCGTTGAACTGGGCTGGTTGTCTGGTGTATCAGTCATAGAGGTTCTAAGTCGGCACTCTTAAAGGGATTTCCAAAGGGTTATTCTAAACCGAGGGGAAGAAAGGTCTCATTCCAAATCAAGATCGTCTTCGGCTTGCTCACCAATCTCTTCATACAGCAAGTCAAGACCAATAAGCACCTTTTCGCGATTCGAGAGATCCCCAATGATGCGGCGCACCGGTGGGGGCAAGACTTTGGCAAGGGTTGGGGTTGCTAGAATTTTATCTTCCTCCGCCAGTTGCGGATTTTTTAGGACATCAATGACTTTGAGGGCATAAACCCCCTTAAATTCCTTTTCAAGAATGTTATTGAGGGTCTTGAGGGCACGCACGGAGTTGGCGGTGTTGCCAGCCACATAGAGCTTGAGAACGTAGGTTTTCCGCAGTGGGGTCATAGAAGCTACACCTCACGCGGAATAGAGCGACGGTACATTTCACACAGATGGGCAATGACATCGATGAGCGTCAGGCGATAGTCCAGCAAAATATCCTCACTACGACCTTCGAGTTTGAGTTGTTTGGAAAAGTTATCCATGAGTTCGACGTGAATCTCTAGCACTTGGGAAACAGAAATATCCGCGAAGAACGCTTTACTAACAAACTCGTCAATGTGCTCATTAACTTTGGCATCGGTGTTAAAGTATTCAAGGATAATGGTACGATAGATTGAGCGCAATTCGTCCAGCAGCTTGCGTTTATCGGCAGGGGACATACGGCGGAAGAAAAATTCCGTGTCTCGTTTGTAATAGACCCCTAGGTAGCCGAGCCGTTCCTTCAATTTTTGGGAAAGACGATGCTGGGGATCGACATTACTGCTCTCTTTCAGGGCTGGCATGCGAAACATGACATGGGGCGGCACCGCACAGCCCGGACAGAGTTTGACAAATCCCGTAATGGCTTCCTCAATTTGGTGGTTGAGCTGGTGGAGGTTGTCAGCGGTGAGAATGATTTCAGCAATGTGGTAGTGCGGACCCGGCGGAACGGGTGAGGTGCCGGCAGGAAAGATAATGATCGCGGGCAGGAGTGTGGCGCTGTGGTGAAGATAGGTAATGATTTGCGGAGTTCCCTCTCCCCATTCTAAAATTAAACAAGCGACATTATTGCGCCGCTGCTCTAGGTAGGTGCAAAACTCTCTCTCGTCGCAAAAGTAAACCAGTTCATCGATGTTGGAGTTGTGCAAACGGACCAATTCTTGGCCAATAGCGGGCGAGTAAACTAAGCCACAGATTGTTAGTGCGGTTGACTGCGCCACGTACTTTCAGAACTTGGGTTTGCATCTGATAGCATCCTATCACTTTCTCGCTGGTGGTGGCAGTGTTTTCTGGAGGAGTGTTGCCATTTCATTACAAGCTTAGGATCGACAGCCCTGCTCACAAGGACAGGACACGCTCAGGAATGGCAAAGCCGGCGTAAAACGGCATCCTATTTCATTATTTGATGTATCCCCCATCAAAAAAGGGCTGTATCCATGAATTCCCTCTCCCTAGCCAGCTTTACTGAACCAGCAATGACGGTGGGGGCAGGTTTGTCTCTCAGCGAGGTGTGCCAGCGTTGGCAAGAAACCCTCCCAGAGACGATCGTCATTGTGGATGAGGAGCAAAAACCCTTGGGAGTGGTGCAGGGCTGGCGGTTGGCGTTGAGTTTGGAGCGGGAAGGGACGTTAGCCGACTTGGCGGTGGGGAGTGTGACGGCTTCTTGGCGATCGCCCGTGATGGTGGTACCTGCAACGTGGACACTATTGCAGTTTCAGGGGTGGTTGCGCAGCCAAGCCCAGATGCCAGCCCATATTGCGGTTGTGGATGCACAAGGTTGTTTTTTGGGACTGCTGGATCAGCAACGTTTGCTCTATCGCTGGGCCTGCCAGCCCCCTTTGCCTTGGCTGGAGGTGATTGAACAATTGCCTTTGCCGCTACAAATTCAAAACGCCCAAGGGAGAGTCGTTTGGCAAAATTGTGCTTGGTCAGAACACTTGGCAGATTTCTTGCCACTGGTGCAGCCCAAATTTGAAGGCATGAATTGTCAGGCACTAGAGGCGCGATCGCTCTGGCAGGTGTGTTCCTTTCCCTTGAATTTGACGTCGTTGGACTGGGAGAAGGCAGAAAGCGGTGTCGCGGTGGCCAGCGATCGCTATTGGTTATTTTTTGCCCAACGGCGGCAAGAGGCTGATCCGACGCCCCCCACCCATTTGCACCAACTGCGCCTCCATCAGCAAAAGCGCCTCCTCCTGAGCTTGGGACATGAACTCAAAAATCCCCTAACGGCGATTCTCGGCCTCACCCAACTCCTGTGGCAGCACCCCCTACCAGAGCAACAGGACTACCTTGCCCTGATCCAGCGTAGCGGTTGGCAAATGAATCGCCTCATTCAGGCGTGGCAGGACTACACCCGTGCCCTTTGGCGAGAGTTGGAATTGCAATGGGAAACCGTAGAATTGGTGGGTTTGTGGTTGCGATCGCAGGAATTGGCGGAGCATCTTTACAATCTGACCCTGCCGAGTTGGCAATGGCAAATTGATCAACCCTTGAGCCATGTGTACCTCTACGGCGATGCTCTGCGGCTACGGCAGATTCTTGCTCATCTTTTGGGGTGGCTGCTGCTCTTTCCCAGCGATCGCTATGGACTGCGCTTGAGTCGCTGGCAAAACTGGCTGGCACTGCAACTGTGGGAAGAGGGACACGGTATTCCCCTTAAGGATCACGATCGCCTGCTACACGAATGCCTCGAGGACTATGCCGAAATCACCATGGGGCTGATGCTCGCCCGCCAACTCTGTCGTCTCCACAATGGCGAGCTTTCCTTCATTGCCCAAGCTGACGACTCCAGTGAGTGGACAGTGCTGCTGCCCTTCGCTGAGGAACTTCCCCCTGAGTTGCCCACTACAGCTCAATTGATCCTTTTGGTGAGCAATGATGCCACGTGGATCATGGACACCACTGCTGCATTGCGGCGCAATCACTACGGCTATGTGGTCGCTCGCCATCCCCTTGAAGCCCTGGATAAGCTGGAGCAACTGCAGCCCACGGCCATTGTCGTCCGTCCCGCCAGTAGTCTGAGCTTGGCTGATGTGGTTGAAAGTCTGGCCACCAGCCCCTTCACGGCCACTGTTCCGTTGATCATCCTCTCCGATGAAGCCACTCCCTTGGGCTTGACCGGTTTTGTGCAACGGCTGCCCTTAAGTAGTCATCCCAGCCTGCTCATTGATGTCCTCGATCGCTGGTGTTTTCCACGACTGAAAGAAGCAACCTTTGAGCGTCCCCTCCTCAATCAAACGGTACTCCGCCTCGGCCTACTCCATGAAATCAGCCTGCCCCACCTGCGGCTTCTCGAAGCAGAAGACCTTGAACAGGCCGACCTCCTAGTGGAGATTTGGCAACCCGACATTCTAATTTGGGATTTACCCGCTGGCGAGGTCGCCCATCTAGAAAATCATCCCAAACTGCGAAAACTCCCCATGATTACCTTGGCCGAAGAGAGCAGCCGAGCCATTCATCAATTGGGGGATGTCATGGTCTTTCCCTGCCTCAACCTTGCGGACTTAATGGATGTGGTGCTCCTTGCTACAACGGTAAAAACTCACAGCTGACTCAGCACTGTCCGCGCTGCCGCAATGGTGCGCTCAATATCCGCTTCCGTATGGGCAAGGGAAGTAAAGCCCGCCTCAAACTGGGATGGCGCAAGGTAAATCCCCTGCTCCAGCATGCCCCGGTGGAAGGCCGCAAACTTTTTCAAATCAGACTGCTTGGCTTGCTCATAGTTCGTCACCGGACCAGCGGTGAAAAAGAGACCAAACATGCCACTGATGTGCCCACCACACACCCCATGGCCAAATTCCCGTGCGGCGTCTAACAGTCCTTGGATCAGCTTGCCTGTGATCCGATCCAGCTGTTCATAACTGCCGGGACGGCTGAGAATCTCCAAGGTTTTAATACCCGCTGTCATCGCCAAGGGATTACCAGAGAGGGTACCCGCCTGATACACTGGTCCCGCCGGTGCCACCATCTTCATAATGTCGGCGCGGCCGCCATAGGCACCCACCGGTAGGCCACCGCCAATCACTTTTCCGAGGGTGGTGAGGTCTGGTGTCACACCAAATTTCTCCTGAGCACCGCCATAGGCAATGCGAAAGCCGGTCATCACTTCGTCAAAGACCAAGAGGGCACCGTACTGTTTCGTCAGCTCCCGCAGCCCTTCGAGAAAGCCAGCATCCGGCGGAATAAAGCCAGCATTACCAACCACGGGTTCAAGGATCACCCCCGCAATGTCATTGGGATACTGTTCAAAGAGGCGACTGACCGCTTCGAGATCATTGTAGGGTGCCGTTAATGTGGCGGCAGTGGTTGCTTTCGGCACGCCGGGAGAATCGGGTAAGCCTAAGGTGGCCACCCCTGACCCTGCTTTGACCAAGAACATATCGGCATGACCGTGGTAGCAGCCCTCAAACTTGATCACCTTTTCCCGCTGGGTATAGGCACGCATAAGCCGCAGCACTGCCATACAGGCTTCAGTGCCAGAATTGACAAAGCGCACCATCTCGACACTAGGGACAGCAGCAATCACCATTTCCGCCAAGATATTCTCAAGCACGCAGGGGGCGCCAAAGCTGGTTCCCTTTTCAAGGGCGGCATGGAGAGCATCAATGACTTCGGGGTGGGCATGGCCGACGATCGCGGGTCCCCAAGACCCCACATAGTCAATGTATTGATTGCCGTCCACATCCCAAATGTGGGCACCCTTGACGTGATCAAAGACAATGGGCTGGCCGCCGACGGACTTGAAGGCACGCACGGGTGAACTGACGCCACCGGGCATGAGTTTTTGGGCAGCGGCAAAAATTTCTTGGGATTTTGTGGTTTGAAAAACGGTTGTGGTCAACGTCAACTCCCTCAAGCATTGGCGTGCTCACAGTATTATAGGCAATTCTGCTGACCCTTAACCCCACAAGGGCGCATGTTGCAATTCTTTACGGTTTTGGCGGCTGATTTATGGCTTTTGGGAGAATAACACTGGATTTGTACCCACAGAACGGCTACCTCTGCAGGATGTCTATGTTCTCCAGTCCCTTGCTAGCCAAGATTTACCCCCCACTGCCGCTAATGCAGTCCTGCTAAACAGGGGATGCCTCCCAAGCGTATCTTGCGCAACTGGCCGATGCCTACCCTTGGCTGACATTTTGCGCTGTGCCTAAGGAACTTGGCTACTACGAGGTGAAAATGTGGGCAGCGGAGAAAGCGACGGGTATGGAACCTGCGGCGGGCTACTTTCTTTTTCGCCGTCAGTTTTTGCTGGATCACCCGATTCCCACTGAATTACCGCTCTACCGTGGCAACTGCGTCATTCATGCCCATACACTGCTGCACCAAGGGAAGCGTATTTGGCGTCAAAGCCCGTGCAAGTCATGCTCTCCCCAATGGACTCTGGCCCTTCTACTGGCGATTTTTGCTCATTAACTTAAGCATAGCAATAGCGATCGCGCCCGCCGCGCTTGGCCAGGTAGAGCTGCTGATCAGCAAGGGTAATGAATTCATTGACTCCTTGGCCAACTTGGGGTAACAAGCTGACAATGCCGATACTTAGGGTGACGCGATCGCTCACCGATGAGGCAACATGGAGAATTTCCAAGGCATAGAGCAGCCGTTGGATGCGTTCGGCTACCCGCAGACTGCCCCTGAGATCGGTATTGGGCAAAATCAAGGAAAATTCTTCACCGCCGTAGCGTGCGGCTAAATCGGTGGGACGACGTGCCGCTTGGGTTAATATTTTCGCGATCGCGATCAGGCACTCATCCCCTGCTTGGTGGCCGTAGTGGTCGTTGAAGTTCTTGAAGAAATCAACATCACAGAGAATCAGGGAAATGCTCGTCTGTTCTCGTTGGGCCAACTGCCACTGCTGCTGTAAATACTGGTCAAAATAGCGCCGATTGGCAATTTGGGTGAGGCCATCAATGGTCGCAAGGCGGGAGAGTTCGGCATTCGCCAATTGCAGTGAGGCATACAAGTTTTTCTGCTGAATGGTAATCGCTAGTTGATCGGTGAGGGAGAGAATTAGTTGGCGTTCCTCATCTGTCCAGCCGCTGGAATGATTAAAACGCTGAAAGGAAAAAGCCCCCCAAATCTGCTCATTGATCCGAATTGGGGCAATAAGCCAACCGCCACCGAGCACTTGAGCGATTGCACGGTTAACGACATCTGTGGGATTGAGATTCTCTAGGGCAGGCAGCTCAGCAATCTTTCCTTGGCGTAGGGTTACGGCAACTGGATTATGCTCGTCTGGAATCGTCAGCCCCAGGCTAGGGGTCATATGCGGTTTGTTGAGAAACTCTACTAGGGGAAGCCAGTGCTGCTGTTCTGGCTCGTACTTGACAACAATGGCGCGATCGATCCGCAGAATATGACACACCCGCTGCACTGCTTTGGCAAAGGCCTGATGGAGGTTAGGAGCCTCCCGAATCTCCTGAATGAGTTGGTTGAGTTCTCGCTGGCGAACTGCTTGATCGTGAAGGTAGGCCTCGTAGCGCTTGCGATCGCTAATATCGCTAAAGGTGAGAATTACCTGCTCAATGCTCCCCGTTGCCGTTACTTCTGGATCAGCGGTCACTTGCAGCCAGACCCGCTGTTGGGTTTGTTGATTGAGAATACCCATCACCCCTTGTACTCGCTGCTTTTGGGCAATGGCAATCCTCAGCGGAAAAGCCGCTGGCCGCATTGGTTCCCCGGCATCGTTGAGGGCATCCCAAGCCATCTCCGTTGGGTTTTGACCAATGAGGTTTGCTTCTGTAGCCCCTAGCAGCTCACACCCCCGAGGATTAATCACTTTTACGGAGAGATCGGCAGCCAGCAGCATCACTCCCACATCTAAATCATTAATCAGATTGCGAAAGAGCGCCTCCCGTCGGCCGAGTTCTTTGGCGATCGCCCTTTGAGTCTCTTCAAAACGCTTGATTTGCGTAATATCGCGGATGACGCAAAGGACTTGATCTTTGCCTTTGTAGCGCAACCTTGTGGCAAAAATATCCACATCAATGATCTGGCCATCCCTACGGCGATGCCTACTGACACCGCGCCAACTGTGCTGATGCTGAATCGTGTGTAGGAATTCCTGAAACTGATCGCGGTAGTCGGGGTGCAAAAAATCCTCGGGTTGGAGTTCAAGGCATTCACTGCGACGATAACCATAGATGGCACAAGTGGCATGGTTGACCTCAATGACCCGAAGGGTTTCAGTGTCATAGATCACTAGGCCATCGGCCACGGACTCGAAAACACTGCGATATTGAGCCTCGCGCTCATCCAGTTCAGCAAGGGCACGTTTGCGATCGCTGATGTCAGTACAGACCACCACACAACCCGCAATTTCTTCCTCCTCATCCAGCAGGGGAAAAAGGTGGCTCAGCATATCACAGGGGGCATCGGTGCGGCAACGCAGTAGAATTTCCTCGTCGTTAATGGTTTCTCCCGCCAAGACGCGGTCAATCAGGGCTTCCACCCGAGTCACTGATTCTTGGGGATGGAGCAGTGCCGAAAATGACATGCCGGGAACGACTTGAGCCGCTGCCAGTGTCTTCAAGCCAACCCAATTACTGGTTAAGAGAATTTTGTCGCGATTGAGGGTCAAAATGATGACGGGGCAATTGTTTACTAACTGCTCATAGCGGTTGCGCTCGCGATCGAGGGCTAGTTGCAGTTGGCGTTGGCTGGTAATGTCATCAACCAGGGCAATCAGCAGCTGAGGCTCACCATTGGCATTGCGCACACAGGAGAGGGTTAAATTTCCCCAGACGGTGTGCCCCTTTTTGTGGCGGTAACGCTTGACAATTTGATAGGTATTGCGCAGTCCCAGTTGACACTCTTGGATGAGGGCAGCTTCCTCAGGCCAATCTTCAGTAAAGGTCAGATCATGGGCGGTAAGATTTGCCAGTTCAGGAGCGGTGTAGCCGACAAATTGGCAAAAAAAGGGGTTACAATATACCAGGCGGTAGTGGTTAGCAGGGCTAGTGACAATAATCCCGACTTGGGCATTTTCAAAGACCGCACGCCAGCGATGCTCACTTTCTCTGAGGGCTTCCTCTGACTGAATCCGTTCTGTTTCATCCACAATGATGCCCTCAATTGCATAGGCCTTGCCGGTCACGTCATAAACTCCCTGACCGTACTCATGCACCCAACGCTCCGACCCATCGGCGCAAAGAATGCGGTAGCCGAAACTAAAGGCCAAGCCCTTGGCAAGAGCCTCATGGATGCTGCAATCAACGCGATCGCTATCTTTTGGATGTGTAATACCAGCGTAGCTATGAAGCTGATTGTACACCAGTTCGCTAGGGGAATACCCCGTCAGGTCAGCGAACTTGGGACTTAGGTATTCCATTGTCCACGAAGCATCGATGGCACAGCGATACACCACGGCGGGTAGGTGATCTACGAGGTTGCGATAGCGTTGTTCGCTCTCTCGCAGGCGCATTTCCTGTATCTTTTGGTCATGGATATTGACCATGACGCCGATAATTGTCGTAGTGTTTGGTGGTTGCTGCCGATATTCCCAGCGATCGCGCACCCAAACATACGCACCATTGGCATGGCGCAGGCGATATTCCAAGTCGCAGGGTGGTGCCCCCCTTGCTGAAGGATGGCTTGCCAAAAGCGCTCTTGATCCTCTGGGTAGATTAGTTGCTGCCACGCTCGCAGGGTTTTGGGCAGTTGTTCTAAGGGATACCCCAGCACCCCTTGACTGTCACCGCTCCCCTTGGATTTCCCAGAGGAGCTGCTGACCTATCTCCGTCAGGGTGTGAAATCGCTGCCAACATTTTTCCAGTTCATTAACCCGCGTTTCTTGGAGCAGCCAATGGCGATAGCGTGCCGTAATTTCCGTTAGGGCCAGGGTCCAGCCGTGAGCATCAGCGGTTAAATCCAGTTGCCACCACTGCTGTTGGCGCGGATCATAGCAGTCCCATTGTGCCGGGGTTTGGGTGTTGAGCACCGGCTGGAACCGCTCTAGGGATAAATCAAAGTTGGCGGACAGTCGCTCGATGACGGAGAGGCCCGCTAAATCGGTAGTAGCGTGGTTCAATAACCGTTGCACCGCAGCGTTGGCATAAAGAATGGTGCCCTTGCGATCGCCCGCCAAGACAGGATGAGGCAAACGGTGCAGATGATTGGCAAGGGAGACCTGCTGTGAGTTCATGGTTGGGTAGTGTGAGGAAACAAAGAACACGGTAAATGGCTACAGGGCTACGTCAACGATCGCCAGGGGGCTTGGCATGGTGAAACAATTCATTCTTTAGTGAGTACTCTCCTGAGGTGATTTCACGGGGAAGATGTCTTAGCTCCGTCCTACCTCTAGGCTATCGCTTTGCTCAGACAAAACGATTGACTTTCAGGCAGAGGATTTCAAATCTGCTTTTGCATAGGTAGGGCGCTTGATGAGAACTGATGATTGGCTTAAAACCAAACATAACCGTTTCTAATTGTTCGATTGCCGAGGAGTGGGGCACATGCCAGTTTTGCCGACCATGGAAACCGTTGAGACCCCCCTATTAGTCGCTGCTCAATCCATCTATAATCTCTACCAGCAGGTTCATGGGGCAAAAACGGTGCCTGCGGGTGTCGCTGTTAATCGGCAAACCCTGCGGGGCTATGTGCTGTTTACTAGCCAACCAGTGCTGCTGCCCCAAGAATGCTTTATTCCCTACGATCATCTGCCGGAAGTAACACGCCTATAACTGCACTAACTGTTTTGACCTTTGCCAGCTACTGCCTTGTCTTTGGCCTTGGGGCAGCGGTGGGGAGCTTTCTCAATGTTGTGATCTACCGTGTGCCGAGTGGGCGATCGCTCCTTTATCCGCCGTCTCGCTGCCCGATTTGTTTGACCACACTCAAGCCCTGGGACAATATCCCGATTTTGGGCTGGCTATTCCTGCGGGGGCAATGTCGCTACTGCCATGCGCCGATTTCTTGGCGGTATCCTGCGATTGAGCTGTTGATGGCACTGCTGTACGTCCTGATTGTGGCTGTGAGTGGGTGGCAAGTGCAAACCCTTGTGCTATGGCTGCTGAGTGCGTGGCTCTTGGCCTTGGCCTTAATTGATCTAGACACGATGACGCTGCCCCATCCTCTGACAAAGTGGGGGTTGATTGTTGGCTTGCTCGTGAGAGGGTTAATGACGGGTCTAGGCGGACTCACGGAAGGCATCATTGCCGCAGTGATTGGCATTTGGCTCTTTGATCTGATCCGCTGGGGGGGGGCGATCGCCCTTGGTCAGGAGGTCATGGGGGGAGGCGATAGCAAACTGGCAGCGATGATCGGGGCTTGGTTAGGTTGGCAGGGATTGCTCGTTACCTTTTTCTTGGCCTGTGCCCTCGGTGGCCTGATGGGTGGACTGGGGATTGCCCTCGGTTGGATTCAGCGGCGGCAACCGATTCCCTTTGGCCCCTTTTTGGCAGTGGCGGCTATTGTCAGTAGTCTCTTTGGCCGCCAATTGATTCATCTTTATCTCGAAACCTTCTTGCCTGGTGTGTTTGTGCGCTAACTTTTATCAAAGAAAGATAAGCCAAAATCCCCCCAGCAAGGGCCACAATAAAGACCCATAGGCGGGCATCCACCACCCGCTGGTGATCGCTCAGATCAGCAGCTTTCTCATCTCATGCCCTAAGTTCTGTACGCACTAACTGAATCGCTGCTTTTTTAGGGCCATCGCATTCGGCTTGCGGCCTGCTGCGTATTGCACCGAAGCAGGTCAACCGGTCTCCCAGGATAGGGGCAAAGCTTAGAATTCTTACCAATTTTAATAGGCAAGGGTTTCGAGAGCCTGGCGCAGGTAAGCGGTAACGCAGGCATCGAGATCCGTGGGCTGCTCGACGACAACACTGGCCTGCTTTTCGCTCAGCCAACGCTGAAAACCTGAACTGTGGGCGATCGCTCGCTTCAGAGAGTTCCAAACCTCGGCGGAGGCTTGCGGGTTAGGTACCGTAACGCTTTCCATAGATACTCTCCTAGTCGGTTTGGAGTGAGGGCAAGGATTCAGCTATGATTCTACGATAGCCTAGGAAACTCCCCCCGGCTGTATGCTATGTTACGATTTATTTCAAATTTGCCCACGCATTAGCAAAAGACACGGTGTTGCAGGCAGGGCATCTGCTGGCGCACTTGCTCAAGGCGGCTAGGTTCAATGGCCGCAATCGCGAGGCCAGGGCGATCGCCCGCATCTGCGAGGATAGTTCCCCAAGGATCCACAATCAGGGCATGGCCGTGGGTTTGCCGCCGCGCATAGTGAATGCCCGTTTGAGCTGGCGCAATAACATAACAGGTATTTTCGATCGCCCGAGCTTGCAGTAGAACTTGCCAGTGATCCTTACCCGTGAAGGCGGTAAAGGCCGCCGGCACAAAGAGCACCGTTGCCCCCGCTTGGGAGAGCGCGCGGTAAAGTTCTGGAAAGCGGACATCGTAGCACACCGACAAGCCGATATTCCCCAGTTCCTTACTGGGATAAACAGAGGGCAATTGCCGCCCGGCGAGCACTGTGCCCGATTCGTGGTAGATATTGCCATCGGGCAAATCGACATCAAATAAATGCACCTTTTGGTAACGGCTCAATTCTTCTCCGTTAGGGCCAATGAGTACGGCTGTGTTATAGACTTTGCCTTCGGTTGCTGGTACCGGGTAACCACCCCCCACCAAGGTAATCTGAAATCGCTGTGCCATGCGTTTCAAAAAAGCCTCAGTCCGCTCAGCGATTGTTGCCGCTTGGGCGACTTTCTCGCGATCGTCACCGAGAAAGGAAAAGTTTTCTGGCAACCCAATGAGTTCTGCTCCCTGTCTCACCGCCAATTCAATCAACTCTTCTGCCTGAGCCAGATTCGTCTCAAGATTGGGTTGGCTCGTCATTTGCACTGCGGCAGCGAGATAGGATTTCATGCCCGTTAAAAAAAAGACAGCAATCTCTCATTCTATCGTCGCAATCTGCCTAGGGCAAGTCTAGCGAGAACGCAGGTTGCGGAAGATCGGATTGCGTTGGGTCGGGAGCTGATGCTCATGGGCAGTGCGGTATGCCCAGAAGATATAGCCGGCAATCAAGAGGTTCAACAGCACGACTAGCAGTAGCTTGGTACCACTAATGGGATACGAGCGCGGCGTTTTTTGGGGTAGGAATTGAACGGCCATGGCTACTCTCAGAACGCAACAGTTACAGTTCCAGAGTCCACCATCATTAGTCGTTGTTCACTCTTAATTTGTCTTCTCTGGCCAATAATGGCGACGTTCCGGTTGCCCCTACTGTAGATCGCTGCCCCATTGGCAACCCAGCATCTGAAATGTTTTTTAATGCCTAGTCATACAACGACAGTATCGCTCAGAGATACCCAAAACACCCCTAAAAAGCCATCCGCTCCCAAAGAAGGCTTCAGGAGCGGTCTGGTGGTTATCGTGGGTATCAACTGCTAGGAGAAGTGGCCTCCTAGGTGTCGATTTCAAATCAACAGATGGAGAATAACTCTTCCCTAGAGCTGAGCTACTCCAAAACGACGACCCAAGCGTTTACTACTATCTGCCATGGGCATCACCTCCATCTCCCTGAACGGTAATTTGCAAAACAACTGGCTTTAAGATAGCACACTCAAACAGCATTGTGGCAAGCGCTGGGCAAAATGAGCATGGCATCGCCAAAGGAATAGAAGCGGTACTGGCGATCGATGGCCTGTTGGTACAACTCAAGTAGCCGTTTGCGGCCAATAAAGGCACTGACGAGCATCATCAAGCTAGAGCGGGGCAGATGAAAGTTGGTAATGAAGCCCTCGACAATCTTGGGCTGATACCCCGGATAGATATAGAGATCACTCTTCCCACAAAACGGCTGAAGGGTGCCTGACTGGGCTGCCGTTTCTAGGGAGCGAATAACGGTGGTGCCGACGGCAATAATCCGTCCTCCAGCAGCTTTGGTGGTCTGAATCTGCTCGACGGTAGCAGCCGGTACCTCAATCCATTCTTCGTGGAGATGGTGATGGCGAATATCGCTGGCCTCCACAGGACGAAAGGTGCCAATGCCCACATGGAGCGTCAGAAAACAGTGATCAATGCCGCGATCGGCCAACTTACTAAAGAGTTCGGGGGTAAAGTGCAAGCCAGCGGTTGGCGCAGCCACGGCACCGGGACGGCGGGCATAGACGGTTTGGTATTGCTCAGTATCTTCAATGGGGTTGTCAATGTAGGGAGGTAAGGGCACTTCTCCTAGTTGATCGAGATATGACCACAGGCGATCGCCCGGCGGCAGGTCAAATTCAATCACTCGGCCTCGGGTCTCCTCATCAATGGCCTGTACTCTTGCTTGCAGCGTGCCGATTTGAATCACCGCCCCAAGGCGCAATTTTCGACCGGGCTTGACCAAGGCCAACCACCGGCGATCGCTCAATTCTTCGAGGAGAAACACCTCAACAGTGCGGCCAGAGCCGCCCACTTTTTGACCTATCAGCCGCGCCGGAATCACCCGTGTATCATTGAGTACCAGCAAATCTCCCGGTTGCAGCAGCTGCGGTAGCTCATAGAAGTAGTGATCTGTAGCAGTGTCCCGTGCCACCACCATCAGGCGGGAATGATCGCGGGGAGAAACGGGGTGTTGGGCAATCCGCTCCGGAGGCAGGTGATAGTCGTAGGCGTCGAGGGAAAAATCGTCACAACCAGGCATTATTGGGGTGGGGTCAACGGTGAAGGGGATGGCTCTACCACAGAGCGATTCATAGAAGTCATCACAGCCAGAAAGCCAAGGGCAGCGGTAGCAACGCCCACCGCAACCAGTAGTAACAGCCACGCTTGGGAACGAGGCCTTTGGGCTGGCTGCGGTTTGGGTTGGGGTTGAGGGGGTTCCACAATCTGGGAAACCGTCAGATCGAGATCCGATGGCTCGGGTGGGGGGACGTAGCTCATTGTAATGTCTGTCACCTCTGGCAACTCCCCTTGACAGACAATATCGCTGTAGTCCAAGTCAATGACACCCGATGCATTCTTCACCCGACAGTGAATAAGCACCACTGTCACATTGTCATGGCCATTGAGGTGATTGGCAAGATCAATTAGCTGCTCGGCCGCAACTGTCAGGGAAAGCTGACCTTGGAGCACAGGCAGGAGGTACTGCGGCCAGTAGGTGTCGACACGGTCAAAATCACTGAGGCCATCGGAACACAGCAAAAGAATTCCCTCTTCATCCAGCAAAAAGCGTTCAACTGTGGGGTGCAGATGCTGGGAGGGTGCCATACCCAAAGCTTGCACCAAGGAACCACCGTAGGGGAGTTCAAGGGCTTGATGGTAGGTACTCATCCCCAAGCGCACATCACGGCTGGCCACATCGTCATCGAGGGTGAGCTGGTAACAGCCCCAGCGGTTAATCCAGTAGGCGCGGCTATCGCCAATGTGGGCAAGGTAAAGATAGGCGTGTTCAATCAGGGCACCGACAACTGTGGTTCCCATGCGCTGGCGTTCGTGGCGCTGCTCCATATCATTGCGTTGATTGATCGCATCATTGGTGCGGCGAATGGCGGTTTGAATCGCCTGCTCAACCGTCGCAGGGGACATCTCCAGCAGTTTGAGGGGGGTTAGCGTCTCCTTGAGAATGTGAACGGCTAAGCCCGAAGCGACATCGCCCCCTTCATGCCCCCCGACGCCATCACACACCAAGGCAAGCACCTGTGATTGGCTCGTGAGATCGCACTCTGGAAAACACTTGTCCTCATTGCGAGTCCGACTAGGCCCTTGGTCAGAGCGACTGGCAATATCGTAGTGGTACTCATAGCCGAGGTGATCAAGAGCCTGTTGAAAGAGGGTCTCTAGGCTGTCACGAATAAATTCAGGGGTAGTGTCCTGAATGTCCTGCATGTGTCGACACAGGATCATGAAGGCCTGCTGAAAATTTTCCCCTTGATCGCTAAACCTGAAATGGGTTTGCCAGAATTTGCCAAGGTCAGCCAAGGTGGGATTATTGCCCGCTTGCAGTTGCAGAAGCCGCACAAGGGATCCCTCAGCTCGCAAAAGCTGGGGATTGAGCAGTGTGAGAGCCACATTTTCTGCCACTAACGCTGGCCAAAGGGAGATGATTTGCCATAACCAGTTGAGGCGGCGCACTAAATTGGCTTTCTCCCAGATGGTGGTGAGGGGAGCGGCATGGGTGAGACCGAGGGTAACTTTGGCATCGGCAATGTCAATGCAACTGACGGGGGCATGCTCAAGGAGCAACAGTTCTCCTTCAGGAAGGGAAAGGGCGCCAAATAACTCCGGGACATGGGGACGCTTGGGAAATAGGCGCAGATAGGGACGGTAGAGCTGGGAGGTGTTGTCCACACTCGGCGCTGGCTCCCCCGGCAATAGGTCTAAGAGCAAGTGTTTCCCTTGCACCAGATAGCGATCGCCCACCCGTTCACCCACAGTGTAGCGATCCAAACCAGAACCGATCGCCCACAAGTAGCGTTTCAAGAGTGGCACCTGACAGTGGCAACACTCAACTTGGTGAATGGAATTTGCAGTGCCGCACTCCGGGCAAATAAGATGAGGCGCAGGTGGATTCATCGTTTCAATCCTGAGATGGCTGCCGCAGTCACAATCACCCGCAGCAGGTACGCATAAAGTTTCTGATCCAGTAATTCGCTAGTCCATAGCAGGGGCGAATAGAATGCATTCAATTCCCTATCCTAGCTTTTCTCCTGCAACAGCGGAATATCCCAGTGACAGCCCTTTGCCGATGGAGCCAACGCACTCAAAACGGTGAAAGCCGCTACAGGAGAGACTCACATCCCCTATCCCTTATTTTTTTTAGAAAAGGGCTTATTCGGCACTCTAAATATTCCTGATGTTGCCGCCAAACAATCAAGATAGAATTGGAATAATCAACCTGTGGTGGAGAACATGAAAATTAGTGATACAAATTTTTATAAATCTTATTTTTATTTATCAGAACAATTAAAGATGATAGCCCGAATTACTTTAACAATGTATCTTGGTGCATGAGGGGCACGATGGAGCAATTGAGTTCAGGCTTAAATTTGCAAGCCTTGGTACAGGCTCAGTTAGTTACGATCGCTCCAAGGGGTTCCTTCAATGAGATTCTCCAAGGATTACAAACCAACCAAGGATTTGGCTTGGTCGTCGAAGAGCAGGGACAGTTTCAGGGACTGATTACCCAGCGGGAGGTGATCCGTGCCCTCGGTCAAGGCATGCCTCCTCAGGAGATCACCGCCTCCAAAATTATGCTAGCGTCTGACTATTGTCTGCGCCTCAATGATCTCGACGATCCACTGGCGGTTTTGGGGCGGTTTCGTTACTTGGGTGTGGATGCCCTTGCAGTGGTGAATAATTCAGGGGGTGTCGAGGGATTACTGACCCGCCAAGCTTTTCTCAAGAGCCTGCGTCCTGTGGATTTCCTGCGGATTAAACGGGTGGCTGAGGTCATGGTCCCCGATGTGGTCACGATTGCGGCTGAAGCTTCGTTACAGGAGGCCGCTGTCCTGATGACGGAACGGGGTGTGACAAGTTTGGTGGTTCCTGAAGAAACGCCCAGGGGTGTGCTGCCGCGCGGCATTATTACGGAAAAGGATATTTTTGAGGCACTGCATTCCCAAGGGGTGGGGCTCACCGGAACGGTTGGCAGTATTATGTCCCAGCCCGTGCTGACGGTGAAGGCCGAGCAAAGTCTATGGCAGGTGAATCATTTGTTTAAGGCGCATCATGTCCGTCGTGTGGTGGTCGTGGACGATGATGGGCAAATGGTAGGCATTGTGACCCAAAGTGATCTGTTGGCGGCAATTGACATTACGGAAGCCCAAGGGGTGATTCAGGTTCTGACCCGCGAACTCAATAAGGCCACAGCGGAACTGCGCTGGCAACTCTCACGGCAACAGGCAATCACGGTGGCCATTACCGAGAGTGAGCAGCGCTATAACACCCTCATTAGTCATTTACCTGTTGCGATCTATTGCCGCGATCGCCTGTGGCGGTTTAGCTATATCAGCGATCAGATTTATCACCTCACGGGTTACTTTCCCCAAGATTTGCCGGATCTGCGCCAGATTATCCCATCGCCGGATTTGGCCTTGGCGGAACGGGATATTGAACAGGCGATTGGGCAGCAGCGTGCCTACAGTACCTCCTATCGCATTCAACACCGCGATGGTTGTTTCCGCTGGTTGAGCGATCGCGGCCAGCTTGACCCCCACAGTCACATGCTCCATGGCGTTCTTTTGGATGTCTCGGATCAACGGCGCACAGAGGAACGGCTGAAAACTTCCCTTGAGCGGGAAATAATTGTCAGCACAATCATTCAGGATATTCGCCAGTCAATTCGCTTAGAGGAGATTTTGCAGCGGGCGGTAACGAGTATTCAACAACTGCTCTTGAGCGATCGCGTGCTGATTTACCGCTTTTTACCCGATGGCAGCGGCATTGTTGAAGTGGAAGCTACCACGTTGCCCCAGTACTCCATCTTGGGTCAAGTGATCCACGATCCCTGTTTCCACAAGGGGACAGCGCAGCGGTTTCTGGAAGGGCGCACCTTGACTATTAGCAATGTCAATCAAGCCGAATTACAGGATTGCTACCGCGAGCTACTGGTCAGCCTGCAAGTTCAGGCCAATCTCGTGGTGCCACTACTTCAGGGGCCAGACCTCTGGGGACTCCTAATTGCCCACCATTGTCGTAGCCCTCGCCTCTGGCAGCGGGAGGAGTTGTTCCTCTTGCAACGCATTGCCGAACCCTTGACAGTGGCACTGCAACAGGCGGAAATGTACCAAGCCTTGGAACTGGCCAATGCCAACTTGCAACAGATGGTCTATCTGGATAGCCTCACGGATATTGCCAACCGACGCTGTTTTGATGAACTCTTGGCAAAGGAATGGCGACGCTGTCAGCGGGAGCAGCAGCCCCTGAGCTTGGTGATGCTGGATATTGACTATTTCAAGGCCTACAACGACCACTATGGCCACTTACAGGGGGATCAAATTCTCAAACAGGTGGCGCAAATTTTAGAGAGTCATCTGCGGCGGGCGGGGGATTTGGCCAGTCGCTTTGGGGGTGAGGAGTTTGCGCTACTCTTGCCCAGTACGGATCAAGCCGGAGCAATCCATGTTGTTGAGCAAGTACAACATGCCTTGGCGGCGGCCAAGATTACCCACCCAAAAAGTACAGTCGGCCCGCAATTGACGGCCAGCTTTGGGATTGCAACGACGCTGCCCACTCCAGAGCATGAGCCAGCCCTGTTGCTGCATCTGGCGGATCAGTGTCTCTACGAGGCGAAGACCCTTGGGCGCGATCGCTGGGTCGCCAAGGAACTATAGCGAAGTCAGGGGGAGATAAATACGCAACCATGCGCCGCCATAGTCGGGATGATTCGCCGCCTGCATATAGCCGCCATGGCATTCAACAATTTGGCGAGCAAGGGCCAATCCTAAGCCGCTACCACTACCGACGGGGGGCATCCGCCCTTCACTATCTGCAGGAATCACAAAGCGCTGCCGGCGTGCGTGTGCCCGATAAAAGCGTTCAAACACATAGGGCAAGTCCTTGGGGGAAAAGCCACTGCCGCTATCAATGACTTCGAGACACAGATAGCCCCCCTCGCGATCGCTCAGCAGCCCTGTCAGCACTTGACCGCTCCTAGGACCGTATTTAATGGCGTTGTCGTAGAGATTGACTAGGAGCCGAAACAGTTGCGATTCATTGCCGCAGTAGGGAAATTGCTCTGGGCCGGTGTACTCGTGGTGAATGTTTTTGGCCGCAGCGAGGGGAGCGAGGGATTGCCACGCAGCATCAATGAGTTGGACAAGGTCGAGGGGATGCCGCTCAAGGCTATCGGCGGGCGTGTGGCTAAGGCGGTTTAACTCTAGGAGTTCTTGAACGAGGAGACTGAGGCGAATAATTTCCTCGAGGAGGCGATCAACCCAACCCCGTAAGGACTCCGGCACCCGTTGTTGGAGGGTTTCAGTCACCAAGCGCAGCGAGGTCAAGGGGGTTTTCAGTTCATGGGCGACATCCGCTGCCCAGCGATCGCGCTCATCCCGCAGCTGCACCACCTCTTCGCAGTCCTCAATAAATACACCCACATGCCCCTCGCCAAGGCAGAGTCCCCGTGCCCGCAGGGGTTTGCGCTTGGTTTGCCCCATCGGTGTGAGGTAGGCATAGAGCCATTCCTGCTCCCGCATCGTTTCCTCTTGGCGCACCTCTTCGATGAGACAGTCCAATTCATAGGAGCGCACCACTTCCAAAAAAAGGCGGCCTTGGGGATGGGCACAACCGAAGAGCGATCGCGCCGCCTCGTTACAGCAGACCACGCAATTGGCTTCATCCACCTCCAAATAGGCAATGGGGGCATATTCAAGGAGCGTTTGACAGCGCAGCATTTTCTGACGGCAGCGTTCCTGTTCCTGAAGCTGTTGGCTAAGTAGGGTTCGCAAGCGTTGCCACGGTGAGGATTTGAAGGGACGGGCAGCGTACTGCTCAAGGAGCGTCTCCAAAGTGTGTCGCCCTTGCTGCCACTGCCAGAACCAGACCATTAGCCCCAACAGCAGGCCAACCCCAAAAAAGATCAATTCCATACCTAAGTGCCAGAATCGCCTCTATTCTAGGATTATTCCGAGTTGGTTTGCCCTGTGATGTCGTCACCCCTTTTGCGTGTAGAAGCACTCACCGTTGACTTTCGCCAAGCCGATCAAACCCTACGGGCAGTGGATGGGATTTCCTTTCGCTTGGAGCGCGGTCAGACCCTTGGCATTGTCGGTGAGTCGGGGTCAGGGAAGTCGGTGACCTGTTTGGCACTTTTGCAGTTGCTCCTGCCGCCGGGACAGATCAGCCACGGCGAAGCGTGGTTTCAGCCAGAGGGGGAGGCCATTGACTTGCTGCGCTGCACCCCCCGCCAAATGCAACAGATTCGGGGTCGCCAAATCGGTATGGTCTTCCAAGAACCGATGAGTTCCCTCAATCCGGTCTATTCTATTGGCTTTCAACTGGCAGAGGCCATTGATCCGCAGCAACGACTTCCGCAAGGGCAATGTCAACAGCGGGCGATCGCTCTCCTTGAACAGGTGCATCTTCTCCAACCGGCAGACCCCCTTGAGGAGAAAAAGCGGTTTCTCCGTCGCTATCCGCACCAACTCTCCGGGGGACAAATTCAGCGGGTCATGATTGCCATGGCCATGGCCGCTTCGCCAGCGCTCTTAATTGCCGATGAACCAACTACTGCCCTCGATGTCACTGTCCAAGCAGCGATCCTACGGCTTTTGCGGGAGTTGCAGCAGCGGTACCCTCTCTCATTGATTTTTGTCACCCATGATTTGAATCTGATTGCGGAATTGGCGGATCAGGTCGTTGTCATGTACCAAGGACAAATTGTCGAATCGGGGACAGTTCAGCAGGTCTTTCGCCACCCCCAACATCCCTATACCAAGGGGCTACTGGCCTGTCGTCCTCGCTTGGATCAGCGTCTGGCGATTCTGCCAACAGTGGCGGATTTTCTAGCAGCCACTCCCCCGCGCTTAGAAGTGATTTCCCCAGAGCAGCAGCAGAAACGCTTGGCGCATTTGGCTAGCCAACCCCTCTTGGTGCGGGTTGAACATCTCTGGGTCAAGTATCCCGTGGCGGGCACGCAGCGCTTTGTCACTGCCGTCAGGGATGTCTCGTTTACGATTCGCGCCGGGGAGACCCTTGGCTTGGTGGGGGAATCGGGCTGTGGCAAAACAACACTGGGACGGACCCTCTTGCGCCTCTTAGAACCCGCGCAGGGAAAAATTATCTTTGGCGATCGCGACATCAGCCATTTATCGCCTCGCCAATTGCGTCCCCTGCGGCAACGAATGCAACTCATTTTCCAAGATCCCTACAGTTCCCTAGATCCCCGCATGACCATTGGCGAGTTGGTGGCAGAACCGCTGCGGATTCACCGCCGTCATCAGTCGCAACGGCAACACCAAGAGCGGGTGGCCTATCTCCTTGAACGGGTGGGCATTGACCCCCAAGCCCAGAATCGCTATCCCCATGAATTTTCCGGGGGGCAGCGGCAGCGAATTTGTATTGCCCGTGCCTTGGCCTTGAATCCCGAGTTTGTCGTTTGTGATGAGTCAGTGTCGGCCTTGGACGTGTCGGTGCAGGCGCAGGTACTGAATTTGCTCAAAGAACTCCAGCGGGAGTTTCAACTGACCTACCTCTTTATTTCCCACGATCTCAGTGTGGTGAAATTCATGAGCGATCGCCTCATGGTTATGTACAATGGCGAAATTGTGGAAATGGGTGACGCCGAAGCCGTTTACCAACAGCCACAGCACGACTATACCCGCACGTTAATTGCTGCGATTCCCCGTGGTCTTTCCCTTGAGGCAGCATAGATGTCCCCCGCCCTTGATCTTGAGAATACCCTTGCCACCCTGCGCCCCATTCTTTGGCAAGCCCTTGAGCAACTGCGCCAGTTTTACCGTCAGGTGAAGAATCTAACGGTGCAGGACAAAGGCGGTGATCCCGTCACCCTTGCGGATGAAACGATTGATCGCTTTTTGCGCCACGCCCTCCAAGCTCATTTTCCGCCGACGCAGTTTGGTTATTTAACCGAAGAGACCGACACCCCAGGGCAGCCGTTGCCCCAGCCCTATCAGTGGATCATTGACCCCCTCGATGGCACCTACGACTTTTTGCAGCAAACGGGGGAGTATGCGATTCACGTTGCCCTTGTGCATGAACATCGCCCTTGTTTAGCCGCTGTCGTCTGGCCAGAGCAGGAGGTGATCTACACCGCCATTGCCGGAGCAGGCGCCTATCGAGAAACGCGCCAAGGTGCGACGCGACTGCGAGTGCATCCCCCCACTAAGGGACAGCCGTTGCGGGTGGTGATGAGTCGGAGCCACGGCGGAGAGCGCCTACAGGCCTTTTTAAGAACCCTAGGATGCGTACAGCAAATTCCGATGGGGAGTATGGGCTGTAAAACGGCGAGTATTTGCCAAGGGGATGCGGATCTGTACGTCAACCTCCCAGGGCGCAGTGCCCCGAAGGACTGGGATTTAGCGGCACCGGATTTGATCATGCAGGAGGCGGGGGGTGCCTTTACCTATGCCAATGGTGAGTTGCCCCACTACAATCGCGCCGATGTGCAGCATTGGCCGCCCCTGGTGGTGTGTCATCCGGCTTTGAGTCGCACGGTGGGCGATCGCCTGCAAGCCTTTTTACAGGAACAGGAAAATGAAGGCTATTCTGGGAAATAGGCAAGTTCAGTCGGACAAAGGATAGGCCATGGTGTTTAACTGGTTTCGGCGCAAGTTTGGTGGCAGTGGTGAGGAGCCATCGCCCCCTGCAGAAACCCCAACGGAAGCGCCATCCGCAGAATCCGCGCAATCTACAACTGAATCCACTGCTTCCCCCGGCATCCTCAACTGGGCAAAAACGGCACTCCAGTCTATTCAAGCGCGACAGCAATCGCAGAGTGCTGCAACTATTGAAACCGCTGAAGAAACTCAAAAAACACCGACTGCCGATGATGCCCCCGTTCCCGTCTCTATCGAGTCTGAAGAGACCGCTGTTGCTGAACCTGCCCCTGTCCCGCCCGCTGTGGAAGCTGAGCCGGTAGACTCCTCCCTTGTCCTTGATGAGGGCTTTTTGTGGTCAGCGGAGGTGCTGGCAGCTCAAGGCCGACGCCCAGAGGAGGTGGATATTGAGGAAATTACTTGGTTGCAACGCCTGCGCCAAGGTCTGGGCAAAACCCGTCGTGGCCTAGTGCATCAACTGCGGGCGATCGTCGGCCAAGGCCCCTTAAGTCGGGATGCCATCGAAGAAATTGAGATGCTGCTGTTGCAGTCGGATGTGGGGGTCAAGGCCACGGATCGGATTATTGCGGCGCTGCAAACAAAAATCCGCCAAGAAATCCTCCCTGCCGATCAGGCGATCGCCTACCTGAAGGAGATTCTGCGGGACATTCTCGATCGCCCCTTTGAAGCCGGCTACCGCCGCGACTTTGCCCCGAAAAAGGGCGTGCTGAATATCTGGTTGATTGCTGGTGTCAACGGCGTTGGCAAAACCACCACCATTGGTAAGCTTGCCCATATTGCCACCCAGTCAGGCTATCGCTGTTTGATTGCAGCGGCAGATACCTTTCGGGCAGCCGCCACCGAACAGGTGAAAATTTGGGGACAGCGCTCCGATGTCGAGGTGATTGCCAACCCCGGCAAAAATACTGATCCTGCTGCTGTGGTCTTTGATGCCATTGGCGCTGCCCAAGCCCGAGGCACAGAATTGCTGCTGGTGGATACCGCTGGCCGCTTGCAAAACAAGGCCAACCTGATGGAGGAACTCAAGAAAATCCGTCGCATCATTGATAAAAAGGCGGGTGATGCTCAAATTGAATCGCTACTGGTTCTCGATGCCACCCTCGGCCAAAATGGCTTGCGCCAAGCACAGGTGTTTGCAGAAGCGGCGCAACTCACTGGGGTGATCTTAACCAAGTTGGACGGGACGGCCAAAGGGGGAGTGGCCTTGGCGGTGGTGCAGGAATTGGGACTACCGATTCGCTTCATTGGTGCAGGCGAGGGCATTAAGGATCTGCGCCCCTTTTCCAGTTTTGAATTTGTCGAGGCCTTGCTCTCCAGTGAAGTGGAGGTGGCAGCATGAAGCTGGCCGATCGCCTGCGCTACTTTCAAGGCAATGTTTTTGATGCCATGGATCGGGCGAAGGCAGCGGTGGCAGCCACCGGTCAGCCGATTGTGGATCTCTCCCTTGGCTCTGCGGATTTGCCCGTGGCCGATCACATTCTTGCGGCCATTGAAGCCTCGGTGCGCGATGCCAGTACCTATGGCTATCAACTCTTTGCCAGTACGGCGGCGTTTCGCCAGGCAGTGGCCACTTGGTTTGAACGCCGCTTGGGTCTCAGGGTGGATCCCGAGCGGGAAGTGCTGACGCTGATTGGTTCGCAGGAGGGGACGGCGCACTTGCCCCTTGCGGTGATGAATCCCCAAGAGTATGCGCTGGTGCTTGATCCGGGGTATCCCTCCCATGCAGGGGGGGTATATCTTGCGGGGGGACAACTGTATCCCTTGCGCTTGCGGGCAGAAAATCACTTTTTGCCGGATTTAGAGGCCATTCCGCTGGCGGTGCGAGAGCAGGCAAAACTGCTAATTCTCAGCTATCCCCACAATCCCACCACGGCAGTTGCCCCCTTGGACTTTTTCAAGACAGCGGTTGAGTTTTGCGATCGCCACGGCATTTTACTGGTGCATGATTTTCCCTACATTGATCTCGTCTTTGATGCGGAGCGAGCCCCCTCGATCTTTGAAGTGGATCGCGATCGCCAAGTGGGTATTGAATTCTATAGCCTTTCCAAGTCCTACAATATGGGGGGATTTCGCATTGGCTTTGCCATTGGCCGTGCCGACATCATTGCTGCCCTGCGCCAAATTAAGTCGGTGATTGATTTTAACCAATACGCTGGCATCCTGCGGGGTGCCATTGCCGCCCTCACAGGAGATCAAACCTGTGTCCAGCAAACGCGGCAGATCTTTCGCAAGCGGCGCGATACCTTTGTCCAAGCCCTTGGCGATCATGGCTGGCCGGTGCCCCTCCCGCCAGCAACAATGTATGTGTGGGCGCAACTGCCGGAACCTTGGCAAGGGAATTCTCTTGGCTTTTGTGAAGCCCTTGTTAAGGCAACGGGGATTGCAGCGGCTCCCGGATCCGGTTTTGGTGAAGGGGGAGAGGGTTATGTGCGCTTTGCCCTGGTGCGCGATCGCCCCTGTTTAGAAGTGGCGGCTGCCCAAATTGCCGAATTTAGCCAAACACTCGTTAAGGTGTAGTGCCCTAGTCGCCCATAATCCATGCCAAGAGCAGAATCAGACCGCCCCAAAGGACAATTGCAGGAATATGAATGGAGCGCAACACCTCTAGGGGAGTTAAAATCAGCACTGCCGTAAAGAGATTGGTGAGCGTACAAAGAAGAATCAGCAAAATGATAAAGAGCATGGCGACTCGGTCTAGGCATTGCCATAAATAGGAATCACCGCACCACTGATGGCCGCCGCTCCTTCGGAAATGAGATAGGCAATCAGGTCACCAATCGCCGCAGGACTCACCCAATTGACCGCTTGCGCTTCACCCATTGCTGCCCGATTGGCAGGCGTGTCAATAATGCTGGGGAGAATCACATTGGCGGTAATGTTTTTGCCTTTGGTTTCAGCGGCGATCGCCCGCGTCAGAGCCACCACCGCTGCTTTGGCGGCACAATAGGCAGCCAGTTCCGCTGCGGGTTCAACTGCACCCCGTGAGCCGATGGTGACAATGCGCCCATATTGCTGAGCCTGCATACGTTTGAGGGCGTGCTTACAGACCAAGAAGGTGGTCTCCACATTGAGGCGAAAACTTTGCTGCCAATCACTGAGGGCAAATTGTGCTGTTGCCCCCATACTAAAACCACCCACAAGGTGAACCACGGCATCCAATTGCGGCATGCGCTCCACGAGAGCGGCCACTTCACTTTCATTGTTCAAATCCGCTGCCACAAACCGCACGTTGGCCAACTCCGCCGCCGCCAATTGCTTTTCGAGGGCGTCTCGGGCCGCCGCATCAATATAGGGAATCGTCAGCGTATAGCCTTGACTCAAGAGAACTGGCACTACCCCTTGACCGAGTCCGCCTGTGCCCCCTGTCACTAAAACCGCCCGATGGGCAAATCCTCTCATGGCTGATCCCTCGGTGTCAGTTGTCGTGCTTTGTAGAAGGTTTGCAGACTGTGGCGATCGCCAACGAATCGCCAGTGCCAAGGCTCATAACTCACCCCCTGAGGGTTATTACGGGGAAAAGACAGTTCAAAACTAAAACGAGCCGCATTCTTTTCCAGCCAGCGAAAAGCAGGGGTATCCTCAAAGGTCTCCTTGAGATGGCTGTCCGGCCGGGCGCCATCGCCAATATCAACGGCATAGCCGGTATGGTGTTCGCTATAGCCGGGGGGCGCACTCACCAATGCCCGCTCACTTGCCCGTTGTGCCCGTTGCTCCTTGACCTCAAAAAACAGATAGTCCTGATCCTGTTTGGAGCGAAATCCAGAGAGGGGCATCAACACCACCCCCTCCTGCTGCGCGGCGGCGACCATCGCCCGGAACCGCTCTGCTGCGGCTCGCCGTAACTTAATTTGGCCATCGGCGCTCACTGGTTCAAGTTCTGAGAGGGGGGCTTCATCGTAGGGCAGATGTCCCAGCAGATTCTCCGTTGGCTCCGTTTCCGTAGCCGTTGGCGCTTCCGTGGCACGATTGAGGAACCACACTGCTCCTACGCCCACAAGACCCACAAGGATCATAGCGCTGGGGATCGCCCACCCCCCTCGCTGAGATTCCGCTTTGCCCTTCGTGATTGGTTGTAGCCGCTCCGCAACAGGAATATCCTGATCCATGACTTAGTGCTGTACCTTTCTAAGAGAATAGACGATTTTTCCTAGGGCTGGGCATAGAGTTGCCAGTAGTTCCAGTAGTTCTCCAAGACGCTCTTGACATAGCCATAGGTCTCAGGAAAGGGAATCGATTCCACAAAGCGATCGCTATCGCCAATATCGAACCGCTCTAACCACTGACTAACATTGCCGGGACCTGCATTGTAACTGGCCAAAGCTAAGAGCGTGTTTTGATTGTACTGGTTGTGGGTGTAGTCAAAGTACCATGTGCCCAAGCGGATATTGTCCTCTGGATCCACAAGGGAATAGCCCTCTAGGTTCAACTTCTCGGCAATCCAAGCGGCCGTCTCTGGCATCAACTGCATCAACCCCGTTGCCCCCACCACTGAGCGGATCTCCTTTTCAAAACGAGATTCTTGGCGAATCAAAGCCATCACCAATAGGGGATTTAAGTTGCGTGCCAGTGACCACTTTTCCACCAACTCCCAGTAGGGCAGGGGGTAAAGGGCATACCAGAAGCGGACATCACGGCGAATGGGCGCAAAGAACCTTGCCACCTCGGGTTCACTCCCTGCCCGCGTAAACAAGTTTTGCAGCATAAAGATGCCATCGAGGTATTCGCCCACGCCAAGGCGAATCAGGCCATCAGTGAGTTGCTCTGCCGCTGTCGGTGTCACCCGATTGTGGAATTCCCACTGCCAGCGCTGCCAAGCCTCCTGAGATTGCCGCAGTAGATACAGTTCCCGCAATGTTGGGCTGCCCGTCCCCAGCGGGAGTATGGTTTGGCGATCGCCCGCTACTGAGGGTCGCTGTTGCCGCAGGGTTGTAAAGGTACCCACGGGTTTCTTGAGCAGACTGGCGGCTCGCCAAGCATAGTAGGTGTGGGGATAGCGCTCTATAACCAGTTGCCAAGTTTGGCGTTGCCCTTGGGGTTGTCCCGCTTCCCCTTGCCATTTTCCTTGCCAAAAGGCGGCTCGCGGTGCAAGCTCACTCTCAGGGTTCCATTTGAGAATCTCGCTAACCCACTGTTGTGCCTGAGACCACTGCCGTTTTTGGGCAGCCCCTTGGGCCAGTTGCCAGCGCAGTTCCGCTGCGGCGCTGCTTTGGGGATAGGTCTTGAAGAGTTGTTGTTGGCTCTGTTGTGCCCCTTTGGTATTCCCTAGTTCCTGATAAGCTTGGTACCGTGCTAGAAGGGCATTGGCCGCGATCGCGGGTGCTTGATTTTGGGTAGCTAACTGAAGACACTTGGCCAGCAAAGGGAGACGCTCCGCCGGCGTTTTGGCTAAACGGGCAAGGCGCAGTTGGGCAAGGGCGGCTTCCGAACTGTGGGGAAAGCGGTTGATCAGGGCTTGATAGCCGGCGATCGCCCCGGGGATATCCTCACTGAGTTCGCGTCCTCGTCCGACGCGATAGAGATTCAAGGGGGTCGGCGGTGCCTTGGCATAGGCCGCTGCTGCCGGGGCATACTGCATTTTTTCCCAATAGCCAAAGGCGATCGCTGCCCAATCGGCGGGTGTGAGTTGATTGGCGTAGCGCTGGCGCAAAATTGCCAAGTAGGTGCCGTATTCCTTAAGAAACAGGCCGTAGCGTGCCACCAGCTTCAGGTAGGGCAGTTGATCGGGATTTTTCTCTAACTGTTGCGCCACGTAGTTAACGACGGCAGGATGCTGTGGAAAGCGGGCGATCGCTCGCTGCGGTTGATTGAGGCTTAGGAGTGCCACTGCCGCTTCAGGTTCGTTGCCATAGTCCCGCAGCAACTGTTCCCACGTTTCCTTGGCCCTGCGATTGTCTCCCTGTTGGCGATAGGCCTCAGCCCGCAGTAGGAGAATAGGTGCCGCCATTGGCCGGTAGGTCTGTTCAAGGTTTTGGAGCCATTGCAGCGCGGCCTGGGGTTGCTGTTGACTCAGGCTTTCTACGGCCAAGAGATAGCGCGCACGATCGCGTTTGAGGGGATCCGCAGACTGGGCCCATTGCTCCAGTGCTTGCAGAGCTTGGGGGGGTGCCTCAACGGTGAGCGTGTAAAGGGGCGTCAACGAGGGCGATCGCCAGTGGTACCAACTGAACAGCCCACCGCCAACAATCAGTGCCGCCAACAACAGTGACACCAGCCAAGGCCATATCTCTCGCCGACGGTTTCGTTTTGAGAGCAATTTCACCACCCTGCTGAGGATTATCAATTCATAGTCTACTCAGCCGCACATCGCCCTCCGCTGTGGCAATCTATGAAAAGATGAACCCGTAGCTGCGAATGCCAATGCCCCCTACGCCACGAATGGTCTGGATTGTGATTGGCTGCAATTGCCTGATTGCGCTGATTGCATTATGGTCGGCGTGGCAGTTGGTCAAGCTGCGCCAGATTCTGCGGGGGGTGTCCCGCGCGCTACTGGATGCGGAGCGGAGTACCCACGGGGTCTTAGGTGGCGCTCCTGAGGTGATTATCCTTGGCCAGCGGGGGGTGTCGGGCTTGCGATTGCAATTGCCCAAATGGCGGCGGCAACAGCGCAATGTCCGTCTGTTTTTAACCTTGATAAGCTGGATAGGGCGATATGGTGTCCGCCTGCAAAGGAGAAAGCGATGAGTCAGCAACAGGGTGGCGGTGGTGCTTTTTGGGGGGGGCTGCTCCTAGGGAGCGCGATCGGGACAGTCGTGGGGCTGTTGATTGCTCCTCGCTCTGGTAAGGAAACCCGACAACTGCTGCGCAAATCTGCTGATGCCCTGCCCGAACTGCTCGAAGACATTACTGCCAGTTTTGAGCAACATCGCGATCGCCTCTCAGAAACCACCCAAGAGCGTTGGCAGGCCACCCTAGAACGGCTCAAGGAAGCGATCGCCGTGGGTATCGAAGTCACCCAGCAGCAGCGGCAAACCCTTCGGCGCGAAGCCAATGGCATGACCTTGAGTGACCCTGATGAAGAGGATGCTGTGAATCAATAGCCTGCGGTGGGTCATGAGCCAAGATAGTGAGGAGCATTCTGACTCCTTAGGTCACATATTGCCCCGACAGCGCATTCCCTCTGGGGGCTTTATTTTGGAGTAACAGGCAACACCATCCTTCGGAGTTTCCTTGGCTATAGTGGAAAGTGCTAGCCTCCTAGGTGCGTATGATTGAAGGCCCGTGGATCCATAAGTTTATTGTCTCCAATGGTATCCGTCTCCACTATGTCACCCAAGGAGAAGGGGAGTTGGTGCTGCTGCTCCACGGCTTTCCCGAGTTTTGGTACTCTTGGCGACATCAAATTCCGGTCTTGGCGGAAAAGCACAAAGTCGTTGCCCTAGATTTGCGTGGCTATAATCTCAGCGATAAACCCCAAGATACTGCTAGCTATGTCCTTGATGAGTTAATTCTTGACATTGTCGGTGTCATTGACGGCCTTGGCTATCGGCGCTGTCACTTGGTGGGGCATGACTGGGGGGGAATGGTGGCTTGGGGGGTCGCCTATGCCGTACCTGAGCGGATTCAAACTCTGAGTGTGCTAGCCTGTCCCCATCCTGCGAAGTTTCAACAGTTGAGTTTGGAGCAATGGTTGCGCAGTAGCTATATGCTGCTGTTTCAACTGCCGTGGCTACCAGAGATCCTCTTGCAGTGGGGGGGCTATGGAGCGATCGCCCAAATTTTTCGCTGGGCCGCAGTGAACCAGCAGGCCATTCGACCCGCAGACTTGGCGCTCTATCAAGATGCCGCCGCCCAGCGGGGTGCCCTCTCGGGAATGCTCAACTACTATCGTGCGGGGTTGCAAAGTCTCTGGAGTCGCGAGTGGGGGATACTAGATGTACCAACCTTGATGCTCTGGGGGCGCCAAGATCCCACCTTGGGTATGGAACTCACCTACGACACCGAAGCCTACGTTAAGGAACTGAAAATTCAATACTTGGACTACTGTGGCCACTTTGTGCAGCAGGAGCAGGCCGCCTTGGTGAATGAGTATCTACTAGAGTGGTTAGAAACCGTTTCTGCTGCCCTAAATTAGACCTAAAACCTAAGTTAAACGCCGTAACTGCGTAATTTGGTCAGCGATCGCCAGCAACGATTGCGGCATTTCAGGCCCTGTCAGCATGACATCGAGGGTACGTGGGCGATTCTTGAGAAAATCCAGTACCTCTGCTTCAGTCAGCACCCCCAGTTGAATGGCCACACTCACCTCATCTAAGACCACCAAGCGATGCTGTCCCCCTTGCACCGTGGTTTGCAGATGCTGCCACAGCTCACGCACTGCTGCCCTTTCTTGGGGAGTGATCGAATCTCCTTGACCTAAACAGCGTTGCAGCGCCGGTCGCCACCACGTGAGATGCTGGCCTAACTGAATCGGATGGGCGATCCCCGTTTGAATGCCCCCCTTGAGGAATTGCAGAATCAGGACACCACTGCCTTGGGCAGCAACCCGCAACGCCTGAGCCATGACCGTAGTGAAAAAGTGTCGCTGCGGACAGGTAAACACCTGCACCACTCCCTCAATGCCATAGGTTAGGGGCAAGCCTGCCTCAGAAACGGAAACCGAGAGTTGTGCCACCATAGTGTTCCTGTCCAGTTAAAAAGGAGAACAACCCCCTAGGGGTTATACATCTACATCTAGTGTAGTACGTAATGATTTAACCCTAGTGAACACTAGATATATGTGGCCGTCAAGAGATCAGAAAATTGAGTTATCTTAAAACAAAGTGAGTGTTACTGAGGATGCCCCCATGCCTGCGACACAGGCTCTTGATGCTGAGGCGCTCTTTCGCGCTGCCTACGAAAATCGTTACACATGGGATGAGAATTTTCCCGGCTTTACGGCCAAAGTCACACTCATAGGGGAGGATGGCACCTACCAAGGGCAGGTAAAAGTTAGCCGCGACTACACCGTTGAAGTGAGTGGCATTGAAGATGAGCAAGTGCGCGAGTCCCTCTACAACCAATTGCGGGATGTGATTGTCCATCGCAAGCGTAACCGTTTTGAAGAGGCCCACGGCAAAAACACGTTCCAAACTGGGGAAACCGACGCCAGTGGGGCGGTGGAAATCCTCGTTAGCGGTGACGCCATGGGGTCGAACTATAAGGTGCGGGACAATCAAATTGTCTATGTCAGCCGTGTTATGGGGCGGGTCGCCTTTGCCATTACCCACCGTGAAGCCCTTGATACCGGCGCAGGCTACATTTCCACCAACTATGTGGCCGTCTTCCGCAATCCGCAAACCAACGAAGTGCTACGGCAAATGGAGTTTGAGGATACCTATGTGCCCGTGGGTAATTACTACCTGATGAGTCGGCAGGTGGTGCGCACCCATGAAAATGGCCAAACCAGCACCTTTGAAATTTGTTTTGATGACCTGCAACTCCTAGACGACTAAGCGTGGAAATTACCTTTCTAGGCACCAGTTCTGGGGTACCCACCCGCACACGCAATGTTTCCAGTGTGGCTCTGCGGCTGCCCCAGCGCAAGGAAATTTGGCTCTTTGACTGCGGTGAAGCCACCCAGCACCAATTGCTGCGGAGCGACCTGCGAACCAGTCAGATCCGCCGCATCTTCGTTACCCACATGCACGGCGATCACATCTTTGGCCTAATGGGCTTGCTTGCCAGTTGTGGCCTTGCAGGAACCGTGAGTCAAATTGATGTCTATGGCCCACCGACACTGGATCGCTACATTGCCAGTTGTTTGCGCTGGTCTGTGATGCGGCTCCCCTACAAGTTGCAAGTGCATACGGTGGAGGCAGGGGAAGTCTTTAGTGATGGCGAGTTTACCGTGACCTGTCGGCTGCTGCATCATCGCATTCCCGCCTTTGGCTACCGCGTCACCGAGAGCGATCGCCCCGGTCGCTTTCATGTGGAAAAAGCCCAAGCCTTGGGAATTCCCTTTGGGCCGCTGTATGGTCAACTCAAGCAGGGCAAAACGATCACCCTCGCAGATGGCCGCACCTTTGATGGCCGCAACTTCTGTGATCCACCGCAGCGGGGGCGCAGTATGGTCTATTGCACCGATACGGTCTTTTGTGAAAGCGCCGTTGAATTGGCTCAGCAGGCGGATGTTCTCATCCACGAGGCGACATTTTCCCATCAGGAGGCGGATCTTGCTTTTGCGCGGCTGCACTCTACGTCCACGATGGCGGCTCAGGTGGCGGCCTTTGCCCAAGTGAAATTGCTCTTCCTCACCCACTTTAGTGCCCGCTACGCCCCCGGCAATCCCGTGCAGGTGGAGGATCTACTCGCGGAAGCACAAGCCATTTTCCCCAATACTCGCTTGGCGCATGATTTTCTCCAATACGAAATTCCCCGTGGTGAGGACGCGCCCCAAGACAATCCAGCCGTAGCTATTGCGCCAGAGCAAGGGGGTATACTGCTCAAGCGAGGTGAGGAGACAACGGTTGCTGTTGCTCAGAAAACTGCGCCAGCGATCGCCATCAACCGTGCCACCCGCCAACAAATGCAGCAGAAACTGGGAATTGACGCTGCTACAGCCAATGCGATTTTGGAGCGGCGGCGGCAGCAAAAGTTTACCTGCCTAGAGGAACTCGAACGGCTGTATCCCCAGGTGGCATGGGAAACCCTCAACGTGGAGTTCTAAAGATTGATTTTTTTGCATCTCAAATGGGAACTTCTGATTGAGATCAACGTCTTTGGGTGCTGTTAATCACAGTTAAGCTTTGTGCAGTAGTGGCATAGTTGAGACCATACACGCAAATTTCAAGGAGATTGATGTATGACGCTGCTGGAGCTAGTCCGCCGCATTCAGGCGACTCGGATCGTAACCCCTGCTCAAGAGCGGCAGATCAATGAATTGTTGTGGCAGCGTTCCCTGAGCGTTACGGAGTATCAAGCACTGCAGGAGCTGGTTACGGGGATTATTGCGGGAGAAATTCAAGTCATCTCTCAGATTCAGCGGTTTGGCAGCAAAAAGGAGCTAGGGAATAATCGGTTACAATTGGCTTAAGGGACTGGGTTTTATGACAGTTCCGCCATTGGTTTTTGGGAGCTGCTCCTGCCCATGCAACTGTATTTCGACTATGGTGCAACGACCCCCTGTCGAGGGGAAGCGATTGCAGCGATGATGGCGGTCTATGAACAGCAGTGGGGCAATCCATCGAGTATTCACGAGTGGGGGCAACGTGCGGCGATCGCCCTTGAGCAGGCACGGATGCAGGTGGCGGCACTGATTCATGCCCAAGCGGATGAGATCATTTTTACCTCTGGGGGCACAGAAGCGGATAATCTTGCCCTGTGGGGAATTTGCCAACGCTATCGCCAGCCTCAGCATTTAATCATTTCGGCGGTCGAGCATTCGGCGGTGGCCAAACCGGCTGCCGCCCTTGAAGCCCAAGGCTGGCAAGTGACCCGCTTAGCGGTGAATCACTGGGGACAGGTGGAACCCGCCCAACTGCGGCAGGCGCTGCAACCGAACACGGCCTTGGTCTCCATTATTTACGGCCAAAGTGAGGTGGGCACGCTCCAACCCATTGCTGAACTCGCAGCCATTTGCCAAGAGGCAGGGGTGCTTTTCCATACGGATGCGGTTCAAGTGGCGGGACGAGTTCCCTTGGATGTGCAACGGCTGGGGGTGGATTTACTCTCGCTGTCCAGTCATAAAATTTATGGCCCTCAGGGGGCGGGGGCGCTCTATGTGCGATCGGGGGTGTCCCTAGAACCGCTCTTGCGCGGTGGTGGACAGGAACTGGGCCTCAGGGCAGGAACGCAGGCAGTACCGACCCTCGTGGGTTTTGGGGTGGCGGCGGAATGGGCAGCCACTGAACTAGCGACAGAGCCAATGCGCCTTGCTCAACTGCGCGATCGCCTGTGGCAGCAGTTGCAGGATCATCCCCAAGTGGAACGAACAGGGCATCCATGGCAGCGATTGCCCCATCATTTGAGTTTGATTGTGCGCGATCGCCACGGCCAGCCCTTGAATAGCAAAACCTTTGTACGGCAACTAAACCTTGCGGGCATTGGCATTAGTGCGGGATCCGCCTGTCAAAGTGGCCAAACCCAACCCAGTCCCTCCCTCTTGGCCATGGGCTACGATCCTGACACCGCCAAAGCCGGAATTCGCATTACCTTGGGGCGACAGACTACCGCTGCCGATGTTGATTGGTTGGCCATGGTGCTGCGGCAATATCTTGCAGAGGCGATCGCCCCCCCCTTAGCGGTATCTCTTTCCTAAGGTGCATTCATGGTGTGGGCGGCATTATCTACACAGGGGACGTGGGGACTGGCCAGTTATGGCGTGGTTGCCACCCTGATTCTGCTGTGGACAATTCTGCGATCGCTACGACACCCCTCGCAAAAAGCCCCCCTTGAAGCCGAAGTAGCGCGACTGCAAGATCACTGCAATCAACTTCAACAGCAACTTCAGGCAATAGCCGCCGAAAATCAACACTTACGAGCAGAGCGCGATTACTGGCAACAGCAGCATCAAGCCCTCAATGATCAACTCACCACCCTAGAAGCCACATATCACCAACTGGAGATGAATCTTCAACGCCTCGAACAGGAGCGCGATCGCCTGCAACAGGCACTGCAACAGCCCGCCGACTGGTGGCAGGAAATGACGAAAAACTATCAAAGTTGGTGGGAAAGCCTGCCCTTTCTTCCCCATGAGGATACCAGCAGCAAATCCTAGCACAAGCGATTGATGGGCAATGGTGGAGAGAAGAGGTAGCCTTGGCCATAGCAACAACCGAGGTCGATTAATTGAGCGGCTTGAGTCGTCGTTTCCACCCCCTCTGCCACCACATCTAAGCGCAGGCTTTTGCCTAGGGCAATCACGGCACCAATGATTTCCTGCGCCGCTTGGCTCTTCTCTAAGTTCTGGACAAAGGAGCGATCAATTTTCAGGGCGTGGATCGGCAACTGATGCAACCGACTCAGGGAGGAGTAGCCTGTGCCAAAGTCATCAATGTTGAGGGCAACCCCCAGTTGCTGCAGTTCCTCAGCCACCTGCAATGTGGCTTCAAGGTTGCGGATCATGGTCGTTTCCGTGATCTCCAGATGCAACAGATGAGGGGGCAATTGGGCCCTGCGCAGCGCCGCCAAAATACCCCTGACAAAGTTGGCATCCACCAGTTGTTGAGGCGAGATATTAATGCCCAAGGTTATGGTCTGGCGACGGCTGTCCTGCTGTCGCCACTGGCTAAATTCCTGCATCGCCCGTTCAAAAACCTGTTGGCCAAGGCTGACAATGAGACCTGCTTGCTCCGCAAGGGCAATAAATTCAGCGGCAGGAATCTCACCCTTTTCAGAGTCAAACCAACGGCTCAGCGCCTCAAGACCCACGATCGCCCCGCTCTCCAGTTCAACAATGGGCTGAAAATAGACTTGCAACTCACTGTTGGCGATCGCCTGATGCAGTTGGCTTTCAAGGGTAAAGCAACTCTGGGCTTGGGTGTGCATTTGCGGGTCAAAAATCCGATACTGCCCCAATCCCTGTTTTTTCGCTTGGTACATGGCAATGTCAGCATTCCGCAGGAGGGTAGCGGCGGAGACAGCGTCGCGATCGCTAAAGGCCACGCCAATACTGGCACTCAAACTCAGCAGGTGCCCATCAATGATCAGGGGTTCCTCAATCACCCGCTCTAGGTCAGTCACCCGTGCTTGCACTTGTGCCACCATCTGTTCGGGATCAAGGTCTTCACACAGCACCACAAATTCATCGCCACTCAGGTGAGCCAAGGTATCCCCCTCCGGCACCACACTCTGCATGCGTTGGGCAAGGGTAATGAGCACCTGATCGCCGGCTTGGTGTCCCAAGCTATCGTTAACCCGCTTAAAGCGATCAATATCAATAAAAACAACGGCAAACGGGCGATTGCGATGGCGTTGATACTGGCGCCAGCAGTGTTTTAAGCGATCTTGGAGCAGCGTGCGGTTGGGGAGTCCCGTCAGGGCATCGTGGAGGGCATCGTGAATTAAGCGATTCTCCATTTCCTTGCGGCGGGTAATATCGCGCCCCACACATTGATACTCCACACAGCGGCCATGGTTGTCAAAGAAGGCACGGATTGTCCATTCAAACCAAGCAAAACGTCCTTCACTAAAGGTCACGCCACATTCAATCGTGCTCATGGGCTGTGTGGGGGTGAGGGCTTGCAGGTGTTGTTGGAAACGTTGCCGTGTGAGGGCATCAAAGGGGGGTTGGAGCAGATCCCCAAGGTCACAACTGATCCCCGCCTCAGCCAAATAGCGAAAGAAGGCAGGATTGCCGAAGGTCAAGTGTCCCTCAGGGGTACAACGATAGAGCAGTTCTGTCTGTGCTTCAAGAACCCGCCGATAGCGTTCCTTTTCCTGATGCAGGGCACTGACCAATTCGGCACGGTTGATGCCAAAGCCCAGTTGTTCCCCCAGTTGGCGGAGCAGTTCCACCTCGTCAGTTGCCCAAGGTCGAGGAGAAGAGCAGTGGTGGCACAGGAATAATCCCCAGAGGCGTTCCTCCTCAATAATCGGTACTACTAATAGGGCACGCACCTGCAATTGACTAAGAAAGTCGCGATGACACTGGCTTATTTCAGCGGTGTTAATATCAGCAACCGCCAGTACCCGTCCTTGGACATAGGCTGCAGCAGACTCGCGGTGGAAGCAGGGGTCGTAGAAGGTGCGGTGGATGAGAGAAAACTGCGGTGCCGCCACCGATTCAGCCACCACCTCACCCGAGCCATCGGCATAGAACTGGAAAATCAGCGTGCGATCGACCCCCAACAACTGACGCACTTCCTCAAGAGCAGTTTTGAGAACCGTTTCCAGATCAAGGGAACGGCGAATTTTCAGCGTTAGGCGATGCAGGAGTTCCGCTTGGGTTTGCCGTCGCTGTAATGAAGTGGTGGAGTCCACCTGAAGCGTAATATTCTGGAAGAAGACCGCAAGACCTCGCGCCGTGGGAAAAGTCCGTACCGCGAACCATTGGTTCAGCCCCTCACAGAAGGCTTCAAATTGGACAGGAGTTGCTTCCGCCATTGCCTGCCGACTTTGGCTTTCAAAAATTGAGTTGCGGGCATCGGGAAAGAGATCCCAGAAGTTTTTGCCTAACATCTCTGAGGCAGATTTCCCCACTAGACGGCAAAAATTCCCGTTGACATAGATAACTGTGAAGTCGCGATCCACTTCAAAAAAGTGATCCGACATGCTCTCCAAAATATCGGTCACTTGGTTGTAGGCCGCTTGCAGGCGATCGCTAAATTGGTGCTGTTCCGTGACATCCCGTGCTGCGCCATAGATGCGCCCTTGACTGAGCAGGCCTTGCCATTCATACCAGCGGTAGTCTCCCCCTTGGGTGCGCAGGCGAATCGTGTGGTTAGTGATTTGCTCCCCGGCAAGGAGACGTTGCTGCATTTCCCGATGGCGGGGGCGATCGCTGGGGTGGAGAAATTCCTCAAACTTTGCCCCTGCCAACTGATTCAGGTCATAGCCCAAGCAGCTTTGCCAGTGTTGATTCACCCGCCGCAGCCGTCCCTCACCATCGGCAATCATAAATAGCTGTAGGGAGGAGCCAAAGAAATACTCTAATTCAGCCGTTTTTTGGGCAATTTCGGCTTGCAAACGGATGCGATCGCTAATGTCGCGCTGCACGCCAAAGTGGCCGATGATCTCTTTACTCTGGTTGTAAAGACAGACATAGTTCCCCTCCACCCAAAAGGAACTGCCATTCTGGCGCTGCAGTTCAATTTCAATATGGAAATAGCCCAAATCAAAGAGTGCTCGCCAGAGGCGCTTGGCCAGTTCTAAATCATTCTTAAAGCAGATGCGTGGCGTCAGCCCAATGAGTTGCTCCGGCGGTAGTTGATACTGCTGGGCAAAGGCGCTATTGATGCGAGTAATGCGCTGGTGATCAAGGACATATTCTAAGAGTTCCTCTTTATTGGCCGTGTCATCCCAGCGGATCGGACGATCCAACATCATGAAAAAGCACGCTTCAAGGGAGTGTTGAAAGAAAGCTTCTAGGAGTTCTTGATTGGCCTGTAATTCTAGTTCCAGTTGACGGCGACGGGTAATATCTCGTGATGTGCTCACTAAAAATAAAACATTTCCCGCGTCATCACAAATGGGGTGCGTCAGGGTTTCCAACCAAATATATCCGCCGCTCTTTTTCCGCATGCGATAGGTTTCGGTGACATTCACACTGCCTTGCAGAGCGAGGGCATGGGCACCACTGCGGATTCGTTCGGCATCTTCAGGATGAAATAATGTGTAGGGACTCTTCCCAATTAGTTCTTCAGGAGAATAACCCAAAAGGGTTTTGCTGGAGGGAGTCACATATAGATAGTTGCCATCGGGTTCGTGCAGGCAAATGAGATCATCTGTGTAGTTGACCAATAATTCAGTAAAATGTTCAAATTCAGCTATGATCATTCGCTAGAATCCATAATTTTTATCACGCATTAAGACACTTCTGGACGTTTTACACCATGAAACTCCAAGTAATCATTGACAATTTTAGCGAATGACAGCCCTTTCCTGAAATATGGGCGGCATAACGGGAAGGCGGTGCTTTGCCATCGTGGGTTTTACAGGGTTGAGGGTGTTCGAGAAAAGGGCTGTAGAACCAGAAACGCTCTACGGGAACTCTCTAAGCGCGTATGATCCGTACTTGACAAATGTTTGCTCACCCCTTAGGATAACGAAAAGCAGCTAGGAGATTTCTAAGGCTGCTTGGAGTTGTCTATTTTTGGAGATTTTCTTGATGGAGTCTAGTAGTAGTCACTGTAGCGTTGCTTCTGCTGACCCCATCTCCGCTAGCGAAGATCCCTGCCATAGGTGGAGCTTCTCTTCCCTAAGGATCGCCGAGGTGAATTCAGACTTTTCTGCTGGCTAATGGCTTGAACTTCTGGTTCATCTCCGCGCGTTCCAAGGCAGTTGATCTGCAAATGGAGATGGATCACGAAGCAAATCGCTCAATGGGTTTTAGTCTCGTATCTACGTGAGTCTGCCTAGAGTTGGCTGGCTCGAAAGCAGTTGTTGTTGAGAGCGATCGCCCGTAGTCAAGCGTTTTTCGCGTTTTTATTGAACGACTACTTTTCATCGCTCAAGTTGTTGCGTGGCAAAACCATTAGCAACGGAGAGTTTCTATGTTTGAAGTTTGTTTGTTCAGCATGATGGCCGAAATGCTGGGAATTACGCTTTCGGAAGTGCTGGGTGTTGCCCTTGGACACCTGATGATTACAGCTATGAGCCAAGCGATCGCCAGTTTGGGAGAATACTCACCCTTCGAGTTCTCCCGTTAAACCCCAGAGAACCCAATTGTCGTTTCTCAATGGAGCTTAGAACCATGATGACCCACGATGTAAAGCAGGCATTTCTCTGCCCCTATACCCTTTACCGCGGGCACGTCACCCTAGACGCGCTGACCTTTGATGCCTACCTCCAGAAATTTGCTCAACGGGCAGGGTTTATTGCTGCCCTCCATACCAGTGGCAAGCTTTCCACCGCCCAGGCCTACAGTGAGTTAGCCAATCTCTGGCATCAATTGAGTGAAGCCTATGCCCCTGTCTCACCCACCTTAAATTCTCAGCCATAGAAGGAGCCAGGCGATGGTAATTAATCCCCTCGATGCTCTGCTGACCTATCCTCAGGGTCTCGGTGCTGCCAAACGGACAGCCAACCAATTGACGATTCCTGAGCTGGTGCGTGCCCTGCGCCAAATTGACCCCCACAAGCGGGTATTGACTTTTCGCCTCCTCGAAAAAGACAAGGCGATCGCGGTCTTTGAAGCCCTGACTCCGGAGGAGCAAGCGACCCTGACTCAAGGGATGACCGATCCAGAGATTCTCCATTTTCTAGAAGCCCTTGAGGCGGATCAACGGGTGCGGCTCTTTGAGGAGTTGCCCGCCAAGGTCACCAAACGCCTGCTGAGTCAATTGAGTCCAGAATCGCGGGATGCAGTGAACTTGCTGTTGGGTTATCCTGAGGGCACGATTGGTCGGCGGATGAATTTGCGCTACTTGGCGCTGCGGCAACAGTTGACCGTGGGGGAGGCGATTGCCAGTATTCGCGCAAGCTCCCTAGATACCGATGGCCTGAGCATTATTTTCGTGATTGATGAACAGCGCTTTTATCGTGGCTTTGTGCAGCCGATTCAGTTGATAAAAGCAAATCCCCACCAGCCGCTTCAAGATTTGGTGCAAGGACAGGAGCTGGCGATCGCTGTTAGCGCGCCGGAACTCGCAGCAGCCAAACTCCTCAAGGAATACGATGTCGCGGCTATTCCTGTTGTGGATCAGGAGGGCCGACTGGTGGGCGATATCACCTTTGATGATGTGATTGACCTGATCGAAGAAGAGGCCACAGGCACAATTCTGGCGCAAGCGGGTGTGGGCAACTTGCTCAACCGTGACCAAATCTGGAGTGAAAGCCTAGTGCGCGGCCCCATTCGCTACGCGGTGCAACTGCGGATTGTGTGCCTGATCATTACCCTCATTGGCGGTATGATGGTTGGCGGCGTCATTCAGTACTTTGAGGAAGTTCTCGCAGCCGTGGTTGCCGTGGCCATTTTTATTCCTGTGGTCATGGACATGGGAGGCAATGTCGGTACCCAATCCACAACCATCTTTGCCCGTGGCCTTGCTTGGCAGCAGATTGATATTCGTCGCTATGGCGGTTATCTCTTTCGCGAGTTTCGCATTGGTGCGCTCATGGGTCTCATCTTAGGAACCGCTGGCGGCTTGATTGCCCTTCTCTGGCAGGGACTACCCAACGGAATTCCCCAACTGGGCTTGGCTGTCGGACTTTCCCTTTTTGCGGTGATCACTTTTGCTGCGGTTCTCGGTGCCTTGCTTCCTTGGCTCTTACTGAAGCTGGGTTTTGATCACGGTCCAGCGTCAGATCCCTTTATCACAACCATTAAAGATTTCACAGGGCTGTTGCTCTACTTCTATCTGGTGAGTGCCTTCCTAGGGCTGTCGTTTTAAGCTATGTCAACGAGTGATTTTATTGTGCGTTTGATGGCGGCTTTTTGTCTTGGGGCAGCCCTTGGCTTGGAGCGACAATGGCGGCAACGCATGGCCGGTCTGCGCACGAATACCCTAGTGGCAACAGGAGCAGCACTATTTGTCATGCTCTCAGTTTTGACGCCGGGGGAAGCCAGTCCAACGCGGATTGCCGCCCAAATTGTCTCTGGGATTGGGTTTCTTGGCGGGGGCGTGATCCTGCGGGAAGGCCTCTCAGTGCGGGGCTTGAATACGGCAGCTACTCTCTGGTGTGCAGCGGCGGTGGGGGCACTGTGTGGTTCGGGATTACTCTATCAGGCAACCTTAGGGGCAGTGGCAGTGCTCATGGCCAATCTGCTCTTGCGTCCCCTCGGCTATCGCATTAATCAGCAGCCCCTCAAGGGCACTGAAGTAGAGTTGTGCTATCGCTGTGATGTTGTCTGCCGTGTTGAGGCAGAGGCTCATTTGCGGGCACTGCTGTTGCAGTCATTAGCGGGCAGTCGGCTGAAGTTGCGATCGCTCCTCAGCGAGGATATTGAAGATACCCCCGATCGCGTCCATATTGAGGCAGAACTCCTCAGTCAAGAGCGCAATGATGATTTTGTAGAAGGGCTGGTGAGCCGCTTGAGTTTAGAACCCAGTGTTCTTTCGGCGCGCTGGCGTATTACGGAACAGGAGTATGGTTGATTTCTCTAGGGGTAAAGGCGCATATTCAGACGAGCTGTGGTGCCCGCTTGCGGACATTGCAGACGCGGCGTATAGGTACCGCCAACTCGCCACACGGAAATATAGCGGTTATCCCGTACCCATTGAATGGTTACTTCGCCACTACAGCCAAAATTACCACCAAGATCGCGATCGCTGAAAAAACCGCGCACAAGTCCATTACCTATTCCCGTGACGTTAATGGTGCCCTGATAGACTCGGCCATTAATCTTGGTGGTGTAGCTCAGGACATCTCCCGGAAAGTGGCTAAATTGGTAGTCGTAGATTTCAGTCAGACCGCTATCAGAAATCAGGGTTCCGGCAGCAGCAGGCAAAATAGAGACCACACCCAGAACCCCTGCGCCCAGCAAGCCCTGCAACATTTTCATAGACAGCCTCCTTTTGGCAAGATTGGAAAC
>NZ_DVEH01000008.1 GCF_015295825.1 Thermosynechococcus sp. M98_K2018_005 | reverse complement strand
AAGGGATTTGCCTGTGACTGGACGCGCACGGATGTGGACAACCCCGGCAAATTTAAGACTGCGGGGGCTTGATTCCCTAATTTCCGTAATTTAGTAGTCCTGAAAACAGTTTTTGCCCCCCAAGGTGATTGACGATCGCGGCTAACTGTGCGGTGTCGCTTTTTTCCCACAGGTTTAAGGACCATGACCTTTTTGCTAGAAAGTGTTTTCAATGGCATGAGTATTGGTGCGGTGTTGCTACTAACTGCACTGGGGCTGGCGATCGTCTTTGGGATTATGGGCGTGATTAATCTTGCCCACGGTGAACTGATGATGCTGGGCGCCTACACGACCTTCATGGTACAAAATGGCTTCCGCCAATTGGGGGAGGGTTGGTTTGACGCCTATCTATTGATAGCAGTGCCCTTGGCCTTTGCGGTGGCAGCGGGGGTCGGTGTTCTTCTTGAGCGGGGAGTCATTCGCTATCTCTATGGTCGTCCCCTCGAAACCCTCTTGGCCACTTGGGGCGTGAGTTTGATCCTGCAACAGTTGGTGCGCAGTATCAGTTGGCAGATGACGCTGCAAATTGCCCTCTTTTGTCTGCTCTTCTTTGGTGGCCGCTGGTTCCTCTCTAAACGGGCGATCGCTCCCCGTTGGCAGGCTTGGGTAACACCAGTGTTAATGGTGCTCTCTGTCGGGATTGGCCTAACGGCTGGTCTCGTGGCTGGCGGCGCGGTGGGTCTGGCAATGACAAAACCTTGGTTTGGTGCTCAGGGGGTGGATGTGACAGCTCCCAGCTGGCTGCGGGGAGGAGTGAATCTTTGGGGGGTGCAGTTTCCCTTTGTCCGCCTCTTGATTATTGCCTTGACGGCAGTGTGTCTGGTGGCGATTTACCTCTTTCTTCTGCGATCGCAATGGGGGCTACGGATTCGCGCTGTAACGCAAAACCGCAGTATGAGCGCCTGCTTGGGGATTCCCACCCAAACCGTTGATGCCCTCACCTTTGCCCTTGGCTCTGGTCTAGCGGGGGTAGCAGGCTGTGCCATTAGCCTCTTGGGTTCTGTGAGTCCGAATACGGGTCAGAACTACATTGTTGAAGCCTTCATGGTTGTTGTTGTGGGCGGGGTCGGCAAAATTGTCGGTTCGATTGTGGCTGCCCTTGGCATTGGCTTGGTCAACTATGTCATTGGTTCGGGGTTGATGACCCGCTTTCTTGAACCGCAAACGGCACTGTTTGACTTCTTTGAATTTTTTGCCAGTACCAGCATGGCACGGGTGATGGTCTTCATCCTGATCATTGCTTTCCTACAACTGCGTCCCGCGGGTCTTTTCCCACAAAAAGGACGGACGGTCGATGCCTAAGCTATCGCAGTTCTCTTTTCCCAAAGATCGCCTCAGTGGTCGCGAGTTAATCGTGGTGGCTGCCCTTGCTCTGATTCTGATTTTCCTGATGCCACCTCTGTTGCCGGGGTTTCGCTTGGATTTGCTGCACCGCTATCTGGCGCTGGCCATTGTGGCTTTGGGGATTGATCTGATTTGGGGCTTTACGGGGTTGCTCAGCCTTGGCCATGGCATTTTCTTTGCCTTGGGGGGGTACGCGATCGCTATGCATTTGAAACTACAGGTGCCCGCCACTGCCTCTAGCCCCCTGCCGGACTTTATGGCCCTCTACGGCGTCACGGAGTTGCCGTGGTTTTGGTATCCCTTCTATTCCTTTGCTTTTGCCGTAGCGGCAGTGGTGGTGATCCCAGCCCTCCTAGGGGCACTCTTGGGGTACCTTGTCTTTCGCAACCGCATCCGGGGGGTCTATTTTTCCATCCTTACCCAAGCAGCTATCATCGTCTTTTTTAACTTCTTTAATGGTCAGCAAAAGCTCTTTAACGGCACCAATGGCCTGACGGATTTTCAAACCCTGCTGGGGTTCCCTGTGCGCGATGCCCAAACCCAGTATTGGTTCTATATCCTAACGGTGATTTTCTTGGCCTTGGCCTATCTTCTCTGTCGTTGGCTGACAATGGGACGCTTTGGCCGGCTGCTGGTCGCCATCCGCGATGATGAAGCCCGTGTCCGCTTTTCGGGGTACAACCCCACTAGCTATAAAGTACTCGTTTTTGCGATTTCCGCTGCCTTGGCGGGGATCGGTGGTGCCTTCTTTACCCTACGCACAGGCATCATTTCCCCACGGGCGATGGACATTGCCTTCTCAATTGAGATGGTGATTTGGGTGGCGGTCGGCGGTCGTGCCAGCCTCATTGGGGCGATACTGGGGGCACTCCTAGTCAACTTTGCCCGCAGTTTGTTGAGTGAGCAGTTTGCCGATATTTGGCTCTTTTTCCAAGGGGCACTATTTTTAATTGTGGTGTTGGCGCTACCTACGGGTATTGTCGGCTGGCTACGCACTGAAGCCCCCAACCTGATCGCGAAACTCTTGGGGCGGCCGCAACCAGTGGCAACGTATCCCGAACTGGAGTTTAATCCCGAGGTGCAATACGAGCGTGAAGTTCTGCAACGGGAGGACAAATAATTGCTGTGACACCCATTCTTGAAATTGAGGATCTCACGGTTAGTTTTGATGGCTTCAATGCCCTAAATCATCTCTCGTTTCAGATGCAGGCGGGGGAACTACGGGTAATTATTGGTCCCAATGGTGCCGGTAAAACCACGTTCCTCGATGTGATTACAGGCAAAGTCAAGCCGACACAGGGGCGAGTGCTCTTCAAGGGGCGCAATCTGCGTCGCTACAGCGAAGATCAAATTGCCCGTATGGGGATTGGTCGCAAGTTTCAAACCCCCCGCGTCTATCTCAACCTAACGGTGCGGGAAAATTTGGAGCTGGCAGTAGCCCGCCATAAGGGTGTTTTTGCAACGCTATTTCAGCCACTCTCGCGGGAGGAGCGCGATCGCCTGCACACCTTGATTGACACCATTGGTTTGCGGCCAAAGGCCAACTTTCCAGCAGGACTCCTCTCCCACGGTGAAAAGCAGTGGCTAGAAATTGGCATGCTGGTGGCGCAATCCCCCGATCTGTTGTTGGTGGATGAACCCGTGGCGGGTCTCACCGATGAGGAAACGCACCTCACGGGAGAGCTTCTCGTGGCCTTGGCCGAAAGCCACTCCATTATTGTCATTGAGCACGATATGGAGTTTGTCCGCCAAATTGCCCGCACAGTTACGGTTCTCCATGAAGGTTCGGTGCTCTGTGAAGGCTCTATTGAAACCGTACAAAATGATCCCCGCGTGATTGAAGTCTATTTAGGCGCTCCCCTCGAAGAATCCCCCTCGACACAACAACCATGACCCGCGTTGATCACTATCCCCTACCCACGACAGCAGTGGATGCCGATTGGATGCTGCGCATTCGTGGCCTCAATGTCTATTACGGTGAAAGCCATATCCTGCGGGATATTGATTTGAGTGTCCCCGCTGGCAAAATGGTGTGCCTCATTGGCCGTAATGGTGTTGGCAAAACCACACTCCTGAAAACCATCATTGGCCTACTCAGGCCCCGCAGTGGTCAACTGGACTGTCAAGGGGAATCCCTCCTGCCGTTGCGTCCTGATCAGCGAGCCAAGCTAGGAATTGGCTATGTGCCCCAAGGACGGGAAATTATTCCTCGGCTGACGGTAAAAGAGAATTTGCTCCTGGGTTTAGAGGCATGTTCCCGTCAAAGGGCAAAACAGGAGATTCCAGAGGAAATTTTTGAACTCTTTCCTGTGCTGAAGAAAATGCTCTACCGCATGGGCGGAGATCTCAGCGGCGGGCAGCAGCAACAGTTGGCGATCGCCCGCGCCCTAATGGGCGAACCCAAGCTTCTCCTGTTGGATGAACCCACGGAGGGAATTCAACCCTCGATTATCCTTGAGATTGAGGCGGCCATCCGTCGCATTATTGCCGCCCGAGGCATTTCTGTCCTCCTAGTGGAGCAGCACCTCCACTTTGTCCGTGAGGCGGACTGGTACTATGCGATGCAAAAGGGGGGCATTGTTGCCTCTGGGCCCACCAGTGATCTCAGTCAAGAGGTGATTCAGCGGTTCCTCGCGGTGTAGCCTCTAAATCGGGCGATCGCCGCCATCCAAGGAACTGGGCTGCTCTACGAGCGTCACCCGTCGAGGTTGAGCTAGTTGCCGCAGAACGGGCTGTAGGTTCTGCAGGGTGTGGTTGAGGCTATCGAGGAGCAGTTGCAAATTGCCTGTATCGGCAAGGGCTTGCAGGGCTTGGCTAAGGGTTTCTAACAGTTGTAGTCGTTGTTGCAGGGTGCGATCGCTCTCGGCCAAGAGTTGAGCTATGTATTGGCTCTGTTGCCGCAGTTCTCGGGCAATGGCGGTCTGTTCCTGATTGACATGCGCCAGTAGTTCCCCTTGGCTGTGCTGAATCTGGGTCACGAGGCGCTCAAACTGCTCAATGGACTGTTGCCGGCGCTCCTCCAGTGTAGCCACAAATTGCTGGCGATCCCTGACCACGGCACGGGCCAGTTGATTTAAGTTGTCCAACAGTTGTTCCAGCCGTTCCTCCGTGGGCAGCTCCGTGCGAATGGTTTCCTGAATCACTTCTTGAAGAGTAGCGCGATCCACCCCTGCGGGCGTATTCGTAACGGGGAGGCGGGGCAGCAGTTGATCGTTAATGTAGGTGTCAATTTGCAGCAGCAGCTTGTTCTCCCAGCGTTCAACGATCACCATCGGGATCATCACCAGCACACTCAGCACCAAAGCCACCAGCGTCGTATCAAAGGCCACCGCTAGCCCCGTTGTCACACCGCCAATCCCCTCCTTGATTTGGTTCACGTCCTGAGCCGTCTCCAAAAAGCTGGAAAAGCCACTGACGGCTTGGCTAATCCCGACGACGGTGCCAATAAAGCCCAGCAGGGGAATCGCCCACACTAGAACCCGGGGAATCGTATAGGAGGCATCGGTGGCTGCTGCAGCACTGCCACTATCTTCTGCGGCGGCTTCAACGGCAATCTCTCGCTGGCCACTACTGAGAAATGCTCCTAAAACACGGGCACAGCGATTGGGAAGCAGCGTCCGCCGTTGGGCAAGGACTTGCTGCAATTGCAAAATATCCCGCATCGAGGTGAAGGGGTAGTTGGCGGAGATCCAGATTTGACGGAGACTGGGTGCTTGTTGAAAGAGGGCGATCGCCTTCAAAATCGTAAACACTAAAACGGTCCACGCAAAGAAAACAGCCACGGGTTGCGTCCAGCCCCGGTTGAGCAGCAGTTGACCAAGGTAGGTGCTCTGAAGGGGCAAAAAGAAAATGTAAAGGATGACTGTGGCAACGGCCGCGATCGCCAACGCTAACCACAGCGGCACAGTGAGATCACGGCGGGGTAGCGCCACTGGCGTTAGGGAAGGAGCAGTTGTTGTCGAAACGGGAGAAGAAGCTGTCATGACGATACTCAGGGCGCAAACATCTTTCAATCTATCGTGAAGGCACCTCAAATTTTGGGAACCGCTGTTGCTCCCTGCTGCCACCGCCAAATACCCGCCAGGAGACTGCCAATCAGGGAATGAACCACCCCCGAAATCGCACAGGGTACTGCGGTGAGAGGATTCGCGAAGGCTTGCCGCGCCAACGCCACCCCTAACCCAGAGTTTTGCATGCCCACCTCGATGGCGATCGTCCGACAGGTGCGCTCTGAATAGCCCACGGTGCGAGCAAGGTAATAGCCACCCAGAAAGCCCAAACTGTGGAGAGACACAACGGCTGCCAACAATTGCAAACCATGACTAAGAATTGCCTTGGCACTTGCTGCGAACACCCCACCACAGATGACACAAATACCCAACACTGAAACAAAGGGAGAAATGGGGAGCACTTTTTTCACCAGGTTGGGTGCCTTGGTATTCAAAGCTAAGCCGACAAGAATGGGCAGTAACACCACTTGGACTGTACCCCAAAATAATTGCACAGCATTGACTTCAACGTATTGGCCGGCCAGCAGCTTGGTTAATAGGGGAGTCAAAATAATCGCTGCCAGCGTTGAGCACAGGGTCATGACGACTGACAACGCCACATGGGCGCGGGCAATAAACGTCACCACATTGGAGGCGGTTCCGCCGGGGCAGCAAGCCACTAAAATCAGCCCGACAGCAAAGGGGGTGGGCAATTGGTATAAGTGGGCAACCAGCCATCCCGCCGTCGGCATAATTAGGTACTGGGCAACAAACCCGAGGGCAACCGGGCGAGGCATCAACCCCACGGCTTGGAACTCCTGCCAACTCAGCGTGATCCCCATCCCCAGCATCACAATCATCAGGATCCAGACAATGAGATCACTACTCACCCACAAAAATAGGGGTGGATACAGCAGCGCCACAATCGCCGTCAGCACTACCCAGAGGGGGAATAGATGGGTTAACCATTCGAGGCGGGACATCAGGAAAGACCTATAGAGTGTTCAAGCTCCTAATAAGGACGTTAAAAAAGTTAAATAGAATACATTTTTC
>NZ_DVEH01000041.1 GCF_015295825.1 Thermosynechococcus sp. M98_K2018_005 | reverse complement strand
CGTTGCGTAGCATCCTTTGGGAATCCTCTCTCTTTCAAGAAGGGGAGAAGTCAAACCTTTGCCAATGGGGGCACCCCTGCTGATCTCAATACACTGCTCCAAAAAAATACGTCCAATTCCTAAGACGCGGCCCCACACCCCTAGTCGCGAGAATGGATAACTCTTCAGTAGGGCGGGGGGCAGAGGCGTGAACAAGCGATTTATTGATTCCATCTATATTTTCAAAATTCATAGAGCTTTGTCAATGGAGGAAATACAAAAAAAAGATTAAGAACCGCCAAAGGTCAGTGTTAGTATTCCGGTGAACAGATTTAGAAATGTTAAGATTCTTAATATATGTAACGTATCTACGAAAACGCTGTTAAAGCACCGTTGGCTTGGCCGCGATCTTTAACAGGGGCGATCGCCCATCCTACAGAGAAAACGATATTCCTAGGCCTTGGACGAATCACTGCTGTCAACCTTGAGAACGAGCGATAGGGACTATGGATACTTCAAAAGATTTAGTGCGCACTTACCTACGGGAGATTGGCCGTGTGCCACTGCTCACCCACGAACAGGAAGTGATCTACGGCAAACAGGTGCAGCAGCTTGCCGCCATGAATGAGATTCGCGAAAAGCTCGCGGCAGAACTCAACCGTGAACCCACCCGTGCTGAATGGGCCGCCGCCGCCAACATGAGTGAAGGAGAATTAGAGACAATTATTGAAAATGGCGAGCGTGCCAAGCGAAAAATGGTGGAGGCCAACCTACGGCTGGTGGTTTCGGTTGCCAAAAAGTACATCAAGCGCAATGTGGATCTGCTCGATTTAATCCAAGAGGGCACAATCGGGATGCAGCGGGGCGTAGAAAAATTTGACCCCACTAAGGGGTATCGTTTCTCCACCTATGCCTACTGGTGGATTCGCCAAGCCATTACACGGGCGATTGCTGAAAAGGGGCGCACGATCCGTCTGCCCATCCACATCACCGAAAAGCTGAACAAAATCAAAAAAGCCCAGCGACAACTGTCCCAGCGTCTCGGTCGTGCTGCCACGATTAATGAACTGGCGGCAGAACTGGAATTGACCCCTGCCCAAGTGCGGGAATATCTTGAACGGGCACGGCAGCCCCTCTCCCTTGATGTCCGTGTCGGTGATAATCAGGATACGGAGTTGGGGGAATTACTCGAGGATCCTTCCATTTCACCGGAGGAGTTCGCCGCTCAATCCTCGCTGCGCAGTGACCTTGAACGGCTGATGGCGGATCTGACCCCGCAGCAACGCCATGTACTCTCCCTACGCTTTGGCCTAGAGAATGGCCAGCCCCTCACCCTTGCCAAAGTGGGCGAACTGCTCAACATCAGTCGCGAGCGGGTACGGCAAATTGAGCGGGAAGCCCTCAGCAAACTCCGCAAACGCCGGGGCGATATTCACGAGTACCTTGCCAGCTAGCCCATGCTCACTGACGAACAGCACCGCCAAAAAATGCAGCAGCGCAAAGCCGTGCAGGCCCAACGCCTCGCGGAGCGCACCCGTGAAAAAGGTCTCATTATTGTCCATACGGGCAACGGTAAGGGCAAAACCACAGCGGCACTTGGCATGGTGCTGCGTTCCTTGGGGCATGGCTATCGAGTGGCGATCATTCAATTTATCAAGGGGGCGTGGGAGCCAGCGGAAAAAGCGGTTCTTAGCCATTGGTCAGACCAACTGGCCTTCCATGCAATGGGGGAGGGCTTTACATGGGAAACCCAAGACCGCCAACGGGATATTGCCTGTGCCCAAGCCGCTTGGGAACTTGCCCTCAGCTATATCACCAACCCCAAGTACCGCTTGGTACTGCTGGATGAAATTAATGTCGCCCTCAAGCTGGACTACTTAACTGTGGCAGAGGTGCTCGAGGGACTTGCCCGCAAGCCAGAAATGACCCATGTGATTCTCACCGGGCGCGGTGCTCCTCCAGCCTTGATTGACGCCGCAGATCTGGTGACGGAAATGACCCTTGTCAAGCATCCCTTTCGCGAGCAAGGAGTTAAAGCCCAGCCTGGGATTGAATTCTAAAGCAGGAGTTCCCCAGCGAAAATCGTCACCGCCTGACCCAATAGCAGCAGGCGATCGCCCCCTTGGGGTTGCATTTTGATCACGCCCCCTCGGGCTGAGGCTTGATAGGCAATAAGTTCCTCTTGACCGAGCTTGGGTTGCCAGTAGGGATAGAGGCTACAGTGGGCAGAGCCAGTGACGGGATCCTCTGGGATACCCAATTGGGGGGCAAAAAAGCGGGAGATCATGTCATATTTCTCGCCACGGGCAGTCACAATTAGTCCCCGGCAGGGCAGGCGGGCAATCTGCTCAAAATCGGGTTTCAACTGTGCTACCGCATCGGCATCAGCCAGTTCCACCAGCAGATCGCTGCCCGCTTGCCCTATAAACACGGGCGTTGTCCCGAGCGCTGCAATGATTGAGGCTTGTGTCTGCTGATCCTCAAGGGGCGTTACAGGCTGCTGCGGAAAATCAAGGGCAATCCAATCCCCAAGGCGCTGTGCGCGCAGGAGACCGCTGCGGGTGTGAAATTCTAGATCCCCCACCACCCCCTGATGCTGCCAAAGGACATGGGCTGTTGCGAGGGTGGCATGACCACAGAGATCCACTTCTGCCACGGGGGTAAACCAGCGCAGGTGAAAGCCACTGACCAGCGGTACGACAAAAGCCGTTTCCGAAAGATGCATTTCGCGGGCGATCGCCCCCAAGGTTGCATCTTCAAAAAACGTCCCTAGGACACATACAGCCGCCGGGTTGCCCCGAAAGGGTTCTTGGGTAAAGGCATCAACTTGGTACAGTGGTAGCGGCATCCGACCCCCGAAAACCGTAAAATCAATCCTGTAGATCGAGCAGAGGACATACTGCGTGGAACGGACATTTCTAGCCATTAAGCCCGATGGCGTTCAGCGTGGGCTAGTGGGGACGATTATCCAACGATTTGAACAAAAAGGCTACACACTGGTCGGCCTCAAACTCATGCGCGTTAGCCGCGAACTGGCAGAGCAGCACTACGACGAACACAAAGATAAGCCCTTCTTTCCGGGGCTAGTGAATTTCATTACCTCTGGACCGGTGGTGGCCATGGTCTGGGAAGGCCGGGGGGTGATTGCCAATGCCCGCAAACTGATTGGCGCCACTAATCCCCTCAATGCTGAACCGGGAACGCTACGGGGCGATTTTGCCGTAGATGTGGGACGGAATGTGATTCACGGCTCCGACAGTCCCGAAAATGCCGAACGGGAAATCAATCTCTGGTTCCAAACACAGGAACTGGTGCCTTGGGAGCCAGTCTTCACCTCTTGGGTGTATGAGATGTAGGCTCATGGGTTGATTGGGGAAGGGCTAGGGGGTGTCTGGCTCCTTCCCCTGCGGCTGCGATGAGCGCTTCAAGGTCTGCTGGCGGTTCATTGTCGGGAATGGCGATTAAAATTGCAGCAATACTCATTTAGAAGTCTCCACTTGATCGAGGTAATCAGCAACTAACTTCCCAAAAGGAAGGCAATGAGGAACAAACCATAGATCAGACCAAACTTCAGGGCATTGAGAATTTCGCCAAAGAGAGTTTGCCGCAATTTCCAGCGATCGCTATAGAACATAGCACTAATCACTTCAGCAATGATCGCCACGATGGTCGAGGCCACAATATCTAAGTGGCCCAGTTGACCCGCACTAGAGGAAATGGCCAAGCCCAAGAACACCCCAAAGAGAAACGCAATACTCAGTGTTGCTAGCCGTCGCCACGGATTTTTTAACTGCTCCTGAATCCCAGCGCCTAGACGATCAAGCAGAGTATTCAGACGGGTTTGCTGCATATACTCAGGACGGGAAAAGGTTGCTAGAGTGGGCAGAGAGTGAATGCTTGCCAGTATATGTTAAGTCGTGTTGCCGATGCGGTCTATTGGTTAAATCGCTACATTGAGCGGGCAGAGAATATTGCTCGTTTTGTTGATGTCAACTTGAACATGCTGCTGGATCTGCCCACGAGTCTTTCAAGTCAATGGGATCCCCTAGTCCTAACAACGGGGGATTTGCCCTTTTTTCAGGAGCACTACGGCACGGCCACAGCTGAAAATGTCATTCAGTTCCTCACCTTTGACACCAGCTATCCCAACTCGATCATCTCCTGTCTGCGGGCGGCACGGGAGAATGCCACATCGATTCGCGAGGTGATTTCCTCAGAAATGTGGCAGCAGGTGAATGCCTTTTACACAATGGTGCGCGAGGCGGCTAAAGCCCCGGAACAATTGGAGATTGCCAGCTTTTTGGAGCAAGTGAAACAGGCCAGTCACCTCTTTGCTGGTGTGATGGATAGTACGATGAGCCACAATGAAGCGTGGCACTTTGGTCAAATGGGGCGGCTACTGGAGCGAGCCGATAAGACCTCGCGGATTCTCGATGTGAAATACTATCTGCTGTTGCCCTCCGTGGAAGATGTGGGCACACCCATTGATGAGCTGGGCTGGATTGCCCTCCTCAAGTCCGCCAGTGCCTACGAGATGTATCGTAAACGAGGTTCGCATCGGATTACGCCCGCAGGGGTCGCAGAGTTCTTGATTCTCGATGCTGAATTTCCGCGCGCGATTCGCTTTTGTCTGTTGCAGGTGGAAAAATCCCTCTACAAAATTACAGGGACACCCTTGGGAAGTTGGCACCACCCCGTGGAACGCCAACTGGGACGCCTGCGATCCCAACTGGACTATTTGACAATTGATGAAATTATTGGCCAAGGCATGCACGAGTTCCTCGATCACTTGCAGCAGCAAATGAATGAGGTGGATACGCAAATTTTTCAAGCATTCTTTACCCTAGAGCCTGTGACAGCCCGCTAGGGTGACATGGGGTATTTCCTAGGGTTGACGGTGGGCTTGATGCTGCTTCAGGTATTGGCGCCCATTTTGAATCACCGCTAGCATTTCCTTGAATTGGCGCTCCATTTCCGCAAGGGTGCGATCGGCATAGGCATCCGCTTCCTGTTGTCGCTCTTGACATTCATGGCGGGTGACTTGGCGCAGATGGGCGAGTTCTTTTTCTGTGTTTTGCCGTAGCAGATTGATTTCCTCAATGGCGCGCTGGCGCATAAACTCCACCTCTTGTTGCACCTGCTGGCGAATTTTCTGGGCTTCGAGTTCTGCCTGCTGGCGAATCCGCAGTTCATCGGCAATTTGGGCAGCGCGTTGTTCTGCGGCACGGATAATCTCTTGGGCGCGGTGCTGGGCTTCTCTAATGATCTCATCGCGCTGATTGAGAATCCGCTGTGCCGTCTTCAATGATTCGGGGATCGCCTGTTCAATGCGGGTCAGCTGGTTCAGGATCTGCTCTTCATCAATGAGTTTGCGGCCGGTCAGCGGGATCTTCGTCCCTTCGAGAATTAGGAGTTCTTCCAGCTTTTCCAATTGTTGCAGGAGTTGCAGCGGTACGGAAGGGGCATCAAGCGCTTCATTTACTCTAGTGGTCGTTGAGACGGGATCGGTGTTTGAGTAAAGCATGCTTCTAAATCCTTGGCAACAGTGGCTGGTACAAGATGACGAACATTACCACCAAATCGGGCAATTTCTTTTACTAAGCTACTACTTAAAAAACTATACTCATTGGACGTGGTGAGGAACACGGTCTCAATCTCTGGCCAGAGGCTTTTATTGGTGTGGGACATCTGAAGCTCGTATTCAAAGTCCGACAAAACCCGCAGCCCCCGCAGAAGAACGGTTGCCTGTTGCGATCGCGCGTACTCAACCGTCAGGCCATCAAAGGCATCTACCCGCACGTTTTTTAAGTGAACGGTAGCCGCCTGTACTTGTTTGATGCGTTGGTTGACGCTAAAGAGGGCTTTTTTCTGGGGGTTGTGGGCGATCGCCACAATGACTTCGCTAAACAGACGAGCACCCCGCTCAATAATATCCAAGTGCCCTAGGGTAATGGGATCAAAGCTTCCGGGATAAACAGCAAGCATAAGTAGCTCAATGACAAGATGAGAGGTTAAACAGCATTGAGGGAATGCGTAAGACGATCATCGCTGATTTCTAGGAGCAGCGCATCCCATCGCTGAATCGGTCGACTATCCGCGATCGCTCCAGAAATTTTTTCAGAAAGGCTGTATCTTTACTGATCAGCCCGACAACCAATACCACCAAGGGAAATGTAATGATCCCATGCCTGTGCAGAAATAGAGCAACTACAGTTAACAAAAATCAATACAACAAATTATAACCAGAATATAAAAAACTTAAAGAACTAAATTGTAATTACAGTTTTACCGACAGTAGCTGTAGTCCTAGCTACCAAATTTAGGCTTAATGTGAATTACTATGAACAGTTTCTTAAATTTCGCAGTGTCACGTAGCGGCTATGTTACAGGATGGTGACGCAAAAACTATGTGTATCAATCAATACTTGACGGTCTCAGATCTCAGCATTTATAACAGAAACAGATTTCATCCAACGCAGTCAGAGTTCTCTTTAATTTATTTAAATACGGTAAATTTACTTGTAAACCTGAAGTAATTGGTGTTTCCCTGATGAT
>NZ_DVEH01000032.1 GCF_015295825.1 Thermosynechococcus sp. M98_K2018_005 | reverse complement strand
ATAACGTAAACTAGAAAAATTGACTAGGCATTCATGATTCAGTGATTAGAATCAAGTCAGCGGAATATCCCCCTGTCTTTAGAATCAGAATCATACATTTTCCCTAAGTCTTTGACTGTATCCCCAAGTACACTATGCAAAGTAAAATGATTAGATATATTTTTTAATTATTCTCTAAATTTTTTAATATATATGTTTTAATGCAGAAGTGCTGAATGACAGTTTGAAGGGTTTGAAGGTCAAGCGAGATGAGATTACCCAACAATTGGCTGCTCCCAAAGAAGCCGGAAATGATGCTTGGGAGTCGCTCAAAGCAGGGTTCCAAGGTGCTTGGGATGAGTTGAGCAAGGCTTTTGAGGAAGCAGCCAGTAAGTTCCAGGGCGAATAATTGTTTTAATTGTTTCCTTAGTGCCAGCCCTCAATAGTGACATCTACGCGATCGCCCTCGTGGGATAGGGGCGCAATGTTAAGGTAATACAACGGCTGATCGGCAGACAGATTCCGCAGCCAATGGAGACATTGGGCATCCACATGGGCATAGGAACCGGTTTCCACGGGGGTACGGATCAAGGCGGTTGCAGCCACAGAACTCGCAGGGGGCGTCATCGGGCAGGTAATGAGCTCACCAACTCCCGATACAATCAGGAAAATATCGTCACCGCGATGGTGGTAATGGGGATAGTTGGCTTGTCCTGGCTCAATGCGATAGAGACTAGAGGCTAGCTCAGGGTTGTGGTGATCCAAGGGACAGACGGCATAGCCCGGCCGCTTTGGTGTCCAAGTTTGACAGCGCTCAACCAACTCAGGAAAGGAAAAAACTAACATCGTGTCTTTAGGACAAAATACTCAGCATTGGCTTATTGTATCGCCAAGCGATCGCGCTATTCTAGCCTGTGTTTTCTCTCGGAGTTTTGCATGAGTACACCCATCCCTGTAATTGTTGTTGGCGCTTTGGGCAAAATGGGGCGTGAAGTGGTTAAGGCGGTTTCACAGGCAAGTGATATGAACCTCTATGCCGCTGTGGATCGCAAGCAGGTGGGGGAAGATCTTGGTGCAGCACTGGGGCTAGGAGCCTTAGAGATTCCCATTAGTGGCAGCTTGCAAGAGGTGTGTGTAGCAGCTGCCCAAGAGAAACAACCGGTGGTAATGGTGGATTTTACCCATCCCCAGGCAGTGTACGAGAATGTGCGCACGGCGATCGCCTACGGGGTGTATCCCGTGGTGGGGACAACGGGCTTAAGTCCAGAGCAAATTGAAGAACTGGCGGAGTTTACCGACAAGGCCAGTATGGGGGCAGTTATTGCTCCGAACTTCTCGATTGGTATGGTGCTTCTCCAAGAAGCGGCCATTCGGGCGAGCCAGTATTTTGACCATGTGGAGATTATTGAACTACACCACAACCAAAAGGCAGATGCCCCCAGCGGTACAGCTATTCAAACCGCGCAGCGTTTAGCAGAATTGGGCAAAACTTTTAATCCGCCCCAAGTGGAAGAGTCAGAACATCTCAGGGGAGCGCGAGGGGCGTGTGCTGACGCTGAAATTCGCATTCACAGTGTCCGCCTGCCGGGACTCATTGCCCATCAAGAGGTGATTTTTGGAGCACCAGGGCAAATTTATACGCTGCGCCATGACACCAGCGATCGCCAGTGCTACATGCCGGGGGTACTGCTGGCCATTCGCAAAGTCACGCAACTCAAACGCTTGATCTATGGTCTTGAAAAGCTCCTCTAGCCTAAACGTCAGGGGTTTGCTGCAACAACCAAAAGCCTTGCAATGCGTCTTGTTCCGGTCGTTCCTTCACGGCGATAAAGTGCAGCCCTTGGTTTTGGGTACAGGCATCCCTAAAGGCAGTCAGTTCCTTCTGAATCTGGGGATTGCGGCCACTAATGAGCACCCAGCGATCGCTCGCTCCTGTTTCCAACACCAAGAAGGGTTGGGGATCCTCCTCAAAACTCAAATAGGCAGGCTCTAATCCCGATAGCCAACCCGCCAAGGGCAGTGCGCGCTGGGAATAGATAATTAACCCCGGCAGTAGCGTATCGTCCCTGAGGGTCAAAAAGGGCAGTGGTGGTACCTCACCAAAGGGCAGTTCCCATTCAGCAGCTGTTTTAATCTCCCCCAGAGGGAGACCACTAAATTGCCAGCGATCGCCCCGCAGAGCTGGTGGTAAAGGTTGCGGTGTAGGGGGGATCAACTGGGGTGGCGTTGCCAGATCGGTTTGGTAGTTGGGTAGGGTTGGATAGAAGTTGGTGGCGCGATCGCGCAGCCAATCATAGAGGGCAAACGTGCGCCGACTGGGCACCATCACTAATCCTGCCGCTTCTCCCCCCCGGGTAATAATGCTGGTCATGGCTCGGCGGAAAAAACGTACCCGATCCGGTTGAGCGCTGTTTGCAAGTCCCAGTTGCTGCCGCCATTGCTCCATGGCTTCTTTGAGGGCAGCTTCTAACCAGCGGGCATTGGCTTCAGCTCCGGCACAAGTTTTACTGAACTGAAAGTGTTGCTGGCGATCGCAAATTAGCAATTCCCAGATTTTTTTGTTGTTTTCATCCACAAGGGGACGGGAATAAAAATCCAACTCCCAGATCGTATCCATTCACACCTATCAGGAACGTTAGCCGCAAACTTGATGCTATTTGCCTTTCCCTAGGATAGGCGGTTTTGGTCATCAAGGTAAATGTATAACGCGATACAGATTTTCTCATCTGAGAACTGGTGCAATCAAAGGTTAACTGCGGGTCAATGCCTCGCTCAGCTCAAGCCAAACAATAGCCAGATGACTTTCTGGCACAATGCTGCTGCAACTGCGATTTCTCCTCCGCTAAACCCATGTGCAACTCTACTCCATAATCGTTGAGAATGAAAGCGATGTACAAGTTAAAACTGAAACGCGCTAGACGGCAAAAGCGCCCGTTACTGAACCTCGACTGGCAGCCCAATTTCCGCTGGCGATCGCCAGCCCTTGTCGCCTGCATTCCCCTAGCTTTGATTATTGTGGCTGTTTGGGGAGTGGCTGCTCAGGCACAGGATACGCCCCTCACCCCTGAAGCAGTTCAAGGAGCACTGAACACGATTTGGGTATTGGTGGCAGCAATTCTCGTGATTTTCATGAATGCCGGCTTCGGCATGTTGGAAACTGGCTTCTGCCGCCAGAAGAACGCTGTCAACATTCTTTCTAAAAACCTGATTGTTTTTGCCTTAGCCACCCTTGCTTACTGGGCGATCGGATTCTCCTTCATGTTTGGTGCTGAGGGCAATAGTTTTATCGGTTTGGGGGGTTTTTTCCTCAGTAGTGAAAACCCTGAAACCTACAATCTTGCTCCCTTTCCTGAGGGCTTACCTATACCTGTCTTTTTCCTATTCCAAGCTGCCTTTGCTGGGACAGCAGCTACCATTGTCTCGGGGGCGGTAGCTGAGCGGATTAAATTTGTTGACTTCTTAATCTTCAGCCTTCTGCTCACTGGTATCTCTTACCCGATTACGGGTCACTGGGTTTGGGGGAATGGCCTCCTCAGCAACATTGCTTTCCTTGGTAAAACTGTCGATGGTCAAGAGGTTACTGTTGCCTTCAAAGATTTTGCTGGTTCAACCGTGGTGCACGCAGTGGGCGGTTGGGCGGCTTTAATGGGTGCTGCTTTCCTAGGACCACGGATCGGCAAGTATGCGGCTGACGGCACTCCCCAAGCCTTACCGGGTCACAACATGGGCTTTGCCATGCTGGGGTGTTTGATCCTCTGGGTCGGCTGGTTTGGTTTTAACCCCGGCTCCCAACTAGCCGCTGATGAGGCTGTACCTTACATTGCCGTCACCACTAACTTAGCTGCGGCGGCTGGCGGCATTGCGGCAACAATAACGGCTTGGCTAGCCATTGGTAAGCCTGACCTCTCCATGATCATCAACGGTATTCTGGCCGGCCTCGTCTCTATTACAGCACCCTGTGCTAGCGTGTCTTATTTTTTTGCCGTGGTCATTGGTGCCATTGGCGGCGTGATTGTGGTCTATTCTGTCCTCTTCCTTGATCGCATCAAAATTGACGACCCCGTCGGTGCCACCTCGGTTCACTTAGTCTGCGGTACTTGGGGTACCTTAGCTCTTGGCCTGTTTGACAAAGAGTTGGGCTTGCTCACCGGTCACGGGGTGACTCAGTTGATTGCCCAGATTATCGGTATTTTGACGGTCGGTGGCTTTACTGTGCTGCTGAGCAGTATCTTTTGGCTGGCTCTGAAACAAACGCTTGGCATTCGTGTTCCCGAAGAAGAGGAACTCAAAGGCTTGGACATCGGCGAGCATGGCATGGAAGCCTACAGCGGTTTCTTGAAGGAGTAACTCGCCTGCCAATAAGTTTGGGGTCGTACCACGCCGCTGGACGATCCCATTACCCTAGGTGGTTTTTGCTGTCCTCAGCTTTTGAGGGCAGTTTTTTTCTGACTTTGCAGTAATCTACGCTACGTTATAGCGGCACTACATTAGGGAGTTTTGGATGAGCGATCGCGCCATGGCGGTACGGGTGCGACAGCACGTTAACCCTCTAAGTCACAAATTCCAGCAGGACATTACTGTTCCCGATTGGTCAACAATTTACGAGCAACCCTCGCAACCTTTACACCTGGATATTGGCTGTGCCAAAGGGACGTTCTTGTTAGAAATGGCAGCACTGTATCCAGAGCAAAATTTTCTGGGTCTGGAAATTCGCTACCCGCTAGTGGTGATGGCCAATGAGCGGCGCGATCGCCAGCAACTGCGGAACCTCTACTACCTTTGGGGCAATGCCAATGTCCACTTGGGCAAAATCCTCGGCGGACTCCCCCTGCACACGGTCACAATTCAATTTCCAGATCCGTGGTTCAAGCGCCGTCACCATAAACGCCGCGTCGTCACCCCTGAACTGGTGGCTACCCTTGCCGAACTCCTGCCCGCTGGTGGGCGTGTTGTCCTGCAGTCAGATGTCTTTGAGGTGGCTGAATCGATGGTGCAACAGTTTCGTGCCCATGCCGCCTTTCGCTCAACCTGTACCAATTGGTTACCCCAGAGTCCTTGGCCCGTCGCGACAGAACGGGAAAAATGTGTCCTCAGTAAAGGATTACCCGTTTACCGCTGGCAATTTGAGCGGCATGCCCTCTAACTCGCCTGCAAATACTGCTGCCACATGGCGACAATCGCTGGGGAACCATACCAAGGGGCCTCGGGGCGATCGCGCAAGCGGCTGCGCGGCGCATGGAGCACATCTTCATAGACCAGATTCTCTGCCCCCTCGAGGTGGGCTGCTGCCACCGGTGTCACTCCATCTCCCCAACAGGCACCCTCGCCACAGGTGAGTTTATAGCTTTGATACGTAAACCAATCGGCAAACGAACCCCATGGTGTGCCATAGATGGCTTTGCCCGCCAGACACACATAGCGAACTTGCGCATAATAAGCGCCGGGGTACGTGGTGTTAACAAAGTCGAGATTGCGGCGCGTCCAACGCTCCTGACTCCGATGGGGAGTACCCAACGTGATTAGCGTGTGCACCCATTTGTGACCCGCCCAAACTTGGCCATCATAGGGTTGATCCCCTAGGTAAATGCGGCTAATCCAGCCCCCCGCTGAATGGCCAATGAGATGCACGGCGGACGCCCCTGTTTCATTCAGAACATGCTGAATGGTGGTATCCAAGGCCTGTAAAATTGGCGCCACCGATCGCCCCCCCAACGTGGGCAACCACGAGCGTACCCTGAGAGGCACCACCTCCGCCACAAACCCCCATTGCCGCAGATAATCCCGCAGTGGATAGTAGTCAGGGGCAGCCGCTAAATATCCCGGTAAAAGAACGACAGGCAACACAGGGCTAACTTGCTTGACGCGTTGCTGGGAAGTGTATCACATTACATTTGGATAGACGGAAATCATGAGACCCTCACGAGCCAGCAGCGTCTGCGGAAATTGTGCCCGCGCCAACTCACCAATGCGATCTAGAAAGTCATCATCGTGGCTGGGGTCGTGGTGAAACAAAATTAGTTGCTTAACTTGGGCTGCTTGGGCAAGCTTAACCGCCTCCTGCCATGTGGAATGTCCCCACCCCACCTTGCTCTGCCGTGGGTGATGGTATTCTTCATCGGTATAAGTGGCATCGTAAATCATCACATCGGCGCGATCGGCCAAGACAAAGGCTCCCGGATGTAATTGATCGGGCAAATGCTCCGTGTCTGTGATATAGGCCACATGAATACCTTGCCAACTCACACGGTAGCCCACCCCCCCACCCGGATGATTCAGGGCTTCATTACTTACCACCACACCGCCGCCTAGGTGTACCTGTTCGCCCGCTTCCAAGTCATAAAAACGCAAATCTCCCCCCATAATCTGCAACGGGACAGGAAAGTTGGGGTGCAGCATTTGATCATTGAGTCGTCGTTCAATGCCCTGACCATTTTTCCCCGGCACTGCGTAGATATGGAACTGGTTCCCCGGTACAAAGGCGGGCTGAAAGAAGGGAAAACCCTGAATATGATCCCAGTGGGTATGGGTAAAAAATAAATGTGCCGCCACCGGCTGTTGACTCATTAAGTGCTCCCCCAGAACCCGCAAACCCGTACCGCCGTCAAAAATGATGCGTTGACCATTGGCTTGAATTTCCACGCAGGGAGTGTTACCGCCATAGCGGACAGTATGGGAACCGGGACAGGGAATACTGCCGCGCACGCCCCAAAACCGAATAGTGAGTGGGTTAAACATGGGCATATCGCAAATCTTGATCGTAGTGTGCCACAGAAAACACTCTTGACTTGTGATATCGATCATCCTCCCCCTGTGACGCTAGGAGTTGATAGAGTGGGGGCTAGCTGCGACCAAGGTTGGTAAAAAATTTTTTCTA
>NZ_DVEH01000001.1 GCF_015295825.1 Thermosynechococcus sp. M98_K2018_005 | reverse complement strand
TTTTATCTGCTTCAGCCCGAGTTAAGCTTTCATTTTCCATCACTTCCCGAATGGCTTGGGCACGAGCCACTCCCCGCAAGGTACTGGAGGGAATATAGGGAATGCCCAGATTATCAAAGGCAGGTAGGAGAATACTTTCAGGACCACGGTGACCACCAACACGGATCCGCCACGGACAGGTGACTTGAAAGTAGTTGTTTTCTCCAGCAATTTGGCGAGTTCGCTTCTTCCTGCCCCGACGCGTCTTGCAGAACGCATTCGTACCTGACAACAGTCAAACCCAGTTCCCTAGAGACCAACGCCGCCTTTGAGCGGGCTTGTCAACGTGCTCAGATGTCCCTGAGTCACCTCAGTGCGATGACCGAACGCTTCCTAGGAGATTGCCAAGACTTGGCCACAAGCCACGGTTACCCCAAACGGTTGGGAACTGACCTTGCGCGGGGAATTCTCGCCAACTATTGGTAACAGTGGGGTCGGGAGCGATTTTACCAATGAGTGATTTGGTGGGTGGAAAATTACGCCAATGAATCCACGGAAGAAATTTGTGAATTGAGCGAACTCTATGAAACAGCTTAGAAATTTATGATTAACTGTTTCGGGATTATTGCGGCTTTTCACCGTGTCTAGGGGCGAAATAATGCCCAATTTCGGCGGGGGACTTTGCTAGAATCAGTCAACAGATAGTTTTTCTGTGGTCAGCGGTAGGCTATCGCTCCTAGGTATCTTGCGAGGTCGGGTTTCTATGCACTTAAGTGAACTCACCCATCCCAACCAGTTGCATGGGTTGTCCATTGCCCAATTGAGTCAAATTGCCGCCCAAATCCGCGACAAACACTTGGAAACGGTGGCGGCCACGGGAGGACACCTTGGGCCAGGGTTGGGGGTTGTCGAACTCACCCTCGCACTGTACCAAACCCTTGACTTAGACAAAGATCGCGTGATTTGGGATGTGGGGCACCAAGCCTATCCCCACAAAATGTTGACGGGTCGCTACAACAACTTCCATACCCTGCGGCAAAAAGGAGGAATTGCTGGCTATCTCAACCTCCGCGAAAGTCCCTTTGATCACTTTGGTGCGGGTCATGCCTCCACCAGCATTTCGGCAGCTTTGGGGATGGCGATCGCCCGCGATCTCAAGGGAGAGAAGTTCAAGGTCGTGGCCATTATTGGTGATGGTGCCCTCACCGGCGGGATGGCTTTAGAAGCGATTAATCATGCTGGCCACTTGCCCCACACCAACCTGATGGTAGTACTCAATGACAACGAGATGTCCATTTCCCCGAATGTGGGCGCGATTCCTCGCTATTTGAATAAAATTCGCCTCTCGCCGCAGGTGCAATTTATTACCGATAACCTCGAAGAGCAGTTCAAACATATCCCCTTCTTAGGTGAAAATCTGACCCCGGAGATGCAGCGCATCAAGGAGGGCATGAAACGCCTGGCGGTTCCCAAGGTGGGCGCCGTCTTTGAGGAATTGGGCTTTACCTACGTTGGGCCTGTGGATGGCCACAATTTGGAAGAACTCATTACTACATTCCAACATGCCCATACGATTCCCGGTCCTGTCTTGGTTCACGTGGCAACGGTTAAGGGCAAAGGCTACGCGATCGCCGAGAAGGATCAAGTGGGCTACCATGCGCAAAACCCCTTTGATCTCGTCACTGGTAAGGCCAAACCCTCCAGCAAACCCAAGCCCCCCAGCTACTCCAAAGTGTTTGGCGAAACCCTGACCAAATTAGCGGAAAACGATCCGCGCATTGTTGGCATTACAGCGGCGATGGCCACGGGCACAGGCTTAGATATTCTCCAAAAACGGGTGCCCAACCAATACATTGATGTTGGGATTGCCGAGCAGCATGCCGTAACGATGGCCGCCGGCATGGCCACCCAAGGAATGCGCCCCGTAGCGGCGATTTACTCCACCTTCTTGCAGCGCGCCTACGACCAAATTGTTCACGATGTCTGCATCCAAAAACTACCCGTCTTCTTCTGCATGGATCGGGCGGGGATTGTCGGTGCTGATGGCCCGACCCACCAAGGGATGTACGACATTGCCTATTTGCGCTGTCTACCCAATATGGTGCTGATGGCACCCAAGGATGAGGCGGAATTGCAACGGATGATTGTAACGGGCATCAACTACACCGATGGCCCGATCGCTCTGCGCTATCCCCGGGGCAATGGTTATGGTGTCGCCCTCATGGAGGAAGGCTGGGAACCCCTTGAAATCGGCAAAGGGGAACTCCTACGCTCCGGTGAAGATATTCTCTTGGTGGCCTACGGCTCAATGGTCTATCCGGCGATGCAAGTGGCGGAAATCCTCAAGGAACACGGCATGAGGGCCGCAGTGATCAATGCCCGCTTTGCCAAACCGCTAGATACTGAGTTGATTCTGCCTTTGGCGAAACAAATTGGCCGCGTGGTCACCTTAGAAGAAGGCTGCCTGATGGGGGGCTTTGGCTCGGCGGTACTCGAGGCACTCCAAGAGGCGGATATTCTGGTGCCGGTGCTGCGTTTGGGGGTACCGGATATCTTGGTTGAGCACGCTAGTCCCGATGAATCAAAAGCTGACTTGGGACTCACACCCCCACAAATGGCTAAAACGATCATGCAAAAGTTTGGGATTGCTCAACCAACGGTGGTAATTGCCTCCTAGGGACGCGCCAGAACGATCACGGCATTCTGACCACCAAAGCCGTAGCTACAGCAGAGAATGTGCTTTAAGCGAGCAGTACGGGTCTGTTGGACAATGTCGAGGTCAAAGTCGGGAGTTTCACAGCCAACACAGGGAGGAATCTGCTGCTCTCGCAAAGACAGGCAGGAGAGGGCGATCGCGATCGCGCCAGCGGCCCCTAGGGTATGCCCAAGGGCACCCTTATGACTGGTGACGGGAACCCCTTGACTAAACAGGGCTCGCATCCAAGCAGCTTCCGCAGCATCATTGCGCACAGTTCCCGTGCCATGGCTATGGATACAGTGGATCGCTTGCGGCGTTAAATTTGCCTGAGCTAAGGCCTGTTGAATTGCTAGGAGGGCACCGGTTTGGTTGACACTGGGGGCAGCCATATGGTCGGCGTCGGCACTGAGACCCACCCCAGCAATTCGGGCATAGGGGTCAATGCCTCGCGATCGCGCCTGTACCTCGGACTCTAGGACGACAATGGCACCGCCGGCCGCTAAGCCAAATCCCTGCCGCTGGCGATCAAAGGGAGCCGCGCGCTCCTGAGCCAACACCCCCAACTGCCGAAACCCTGCCAAGGTCAAAGGGGAGACGGCGGATTCAACACCCCCAGCCAACACCAGATCACAATAACCCTGCTCAATCAACAGTGCCCCTTGGGCGATCGCCCACATTCCCGTTGCACAGGCCGCTGTGGGGTTGAGCACTATCCCCTGAATGCCGGCAATTTGCGCCACCTGCTGCGAGACAGTTGCTGGCAAGGTTTGTAACCAGGTTTCTCGCGCAAGAGAAGGCTGCCGTAACCATATTTCCCACTGAGCTTGGAAGCCGCGACTGGAGCCAACCACCACTCCAGCACCGCCTAGGGGAGCTGTTAATTTGGCATCGTTGAGCGCTTGAGTCGTAGTCGTTGCAATAATTTTCTCAATAGGCAAGGTCATTGCACCCACCAGTCCTTCAGGCGTGGCGATGAGTGCCGTTTTTCCTTGACAGTAGCGCTGCCATGTGGCGATCGCGGTGTCCCCAAGCGCTGTCCACAGACCAATCCCAGTAATAACAACATTCACTGCACAATTGATTCAAGATATGATCGACGTAATCAAAACGTAATCAAAATCGTGACGCGAGGACAGCAGGCTTGGAAGCGCTAACGGAGTATTGTGTGGTGATGGTTACCACGGCCACAGAAGCCGAGGCACTCTCCTTGGCCGATCAACTCGTGGCTGACCACCTCGCCGCCTGTGTGCAGATTCTACCTATTCAATCAATATACCGCTGGCAAGGAACCGTACATCGCGATCCAGAATGGCAATTGCTCATTAAAACTCGGGTTGCTCTGTTTGAGCAGGTGCGCGATCGCCTACTGGCATTGCACAATTATGAAGTCCCAGAGATCATTGCCCTACCCATCATTGCTGGCTCTCCTACCTATTTGAATTGGGTGAAAGAGCAAACCCAACGGATCTCGAGAGGTTGAGTTTTGCCATATTAGGATAGAAAGATGGTCTCCCTTGCTCGCAAAAATCTTTTAGAAGACTTTAGTCGCTTTCTCGTTGCTCAACTGGGCATCACGTTTGCTGTCAGTCTCGTCACCATTCAAACGGGGCTCCTTGAGGGATTCAGTCGCTCCGCCACTCTCTTGGTGAATAAAAGCCAAGCGGATTTCTGGATTGCCTCGAACGAGCTGCGTTATTTTGGCTTGACGTTGCCGATTGAGTATCAAGTTGTCCTCAATGCCCAAGCGGTTGAAGGGGTTGCAGCCGCAGAACCACTCCTAATCCAATCCGCTATGTGGCGGCGTTCGGAGACAGAGGGGATCGATCCAGTGCAGGTGGTGGGTATTGAACCGACAGGCACCTTGCTGCCTTTGACGACAGTTGCTGGTGCAGCCCTGACGGAGCTAGAGGAACCCTACAGTGTCATCGTGGATCGCATTGACCTCAATGCCCTTTCCCTCACGGCTTTAGGGGAGCAAGGTCGCGCGAATAATTATCCAGCGACGATCATTGGCTGGACGCGCGGTGTCAAATCCATTGTCTCTAGCCCCTATGTCTTTACCTCGTTAGAAACGGCGAACCTTTACTTGAACTTCCCTCGGTTTGATACCAGTGGGCCGGTTCCCGAATTTCTGCCGTTGGTGTCCCCCAGTACCCGCATTACCTATGTCATGGTTAAAGCAAAGCCGGGAGAGGATTTAGCAAAGGTGCAGGAACGCTTGCGGGCAGCCTTTCCCAACTATCAAGTGCTCAGTCGTGCCGTTCTGACTGAAATGACGCAGCGCTACTGGTTGACCAGTACCAGTGTGGGATTCATTTTGGGGCTAGGCGCAGGGGTGGGCATGGTTGTAGGGGTCGTGATTGTTAGTCAAATTCTCTATTCCTCGGTGAGCGATCGCCTACAGGAGTATGGCACCCTCAAAGCAATGGGGACTTCTGACTGGTACTTGTATCGCATTATTATTGAGCAAGCCCTGTGGATGGCCGTACTGGGTTATCTGCCCGGTTTAGGCCTGTGCTGGGGACTGGGGATGTGGACCATGCAAGCCCGTGCTATCCAAATTATCATTACTCCCCAACTTGCCCTAGCCGTTTTTAGTGCCACCGTGGCCATGTGTGTCAGTGCTTCCCTATTGGCGATTCAAAAAGTGATGCGCCTTGATCCTGCCCAAGTTTTTCGAGCTTGAAGCATGCCCCGCCCTACCCTCCCTTGGTCAACCTGTCCGCCTCAAGGGGAACCTGTCCTCAGTGGTTGGGAACAGGCGTTGAGTGAAGTGCCCCGTTACCCCCCCTTGCCCCCCCAAATGCTCTCCTCTATTCGCGCGGCCTTTGCCTGTGCCCTCCATATGCACCAACCGACCATTCCAGCGGGGGAGGGCGGCAGTCTCATCAGTCACTTGCAGTATATGCTGATGCATCCCCATGAGGGGGACAATCACAACGCGACCCAATTTCTCTGGTGTTATCGGCGCATGGGGGACTGGATTCCGCAGTTGGTGGCTGAGGGCTGTCAACCTCGGATTATGCTCGATTACTCCGGCAACCTCCTCTGGGGTCTGGAGCAGATGGGACAGGAGGAGGTACTGGACGCCCTGCGGCGGATTACCGCGGATGCCTATGCTCCCTACGTGGAATGGCTGGGCACCTGCTGGGGACATGCGGTGATTCCCTCCACTCCAATCGCTGACATTGAGTTGCATATTCGCGCTTGGCAGCATCAGTTTGTGGCACTCTTTGGGGTTGAGGCGCTGCAAAGGGTACAGGGCTTTTCACTGCCAGAAATGCATTTGCCCAACCATCCGGATACGCTCTTTACCTTGGTGACCTGCCTCAAACGCTGTGGCTACAGTTGGTTGCTCGTACAGGAGCACAGTGTCGAACAGTTGGATGGGTCGCCGCTGCCCTACGCTGCGAAGTATGTACCAAACGTACTTGTGGCTCGCAACTCCGAAGGGGAGGTGGCAGAAATAACCGTGCTGATTAAAACCCAAGGCTCGGATACGAAACTTGTGGCGCAAATGCAGCCTTATCACGAAGCTAAGCATCTGGCCCTTCACTGGCAAGCCCCCCTCGCTCCCCCCTGTGTGAGTCAAATTGCCGATGGTGAAAATGGCGGTGTGATGATGAATGAATATCCTCGTGACTTTATGCCGGTGTGGCATGAGATAAAAGCCAATCCAGAGGCGGGGGTGGTGGGTCTCAATGGCAGTGAGTACCTTGCCCTCTTGGCGACTCAGGGGGTGACTAGCGATCAATTTCCCCGCTGTCAGGCGGTACACCAACATCAACTCTGGCAGACCTTAGGAGATAGCCGGATAACGCCAGAAAGGGTTGCGGCGGCGATCGCCCACCTCGAGCAAACCAATCCCCACTTCTCCATGGAGGGTGCCTCTTGGACAAATCACCTCAGTTGGGTCAAGGGCTATGAGACAGTTCTGCAACCGATGGAACGCTTGAGTGCCGAGTTTCACCGCATCTATGATCCTTTGGTGGCGGCTGATCCGCAAGTGACCCAAAGCCCTGCCTACCGCGAAGCGCTCCTCTATGTGCTGACATCGCAAACCAGTTGTTTTCGCTATTGGGGGAGTGGCCGCTGGACAGACTATGCAAAAACGATTTGCGATCGCGGGATGGCACTGTTGCAAGAAACCAGCGTTTGAGAGGGACTTTTCCAAGAATTTGTAGAATAAATTATGGCATGGCAGAACTGGTGCATACCTCCTTTAGGAGCGATCGTGGCGGGTTTCCTCGCCGTCGCCCTTACCCGTGAACCGCTTCCTGTGGTGGCGGTCAGTTCTGCGGGGGCATTGGTGGGCACTTGGGTGCAAGATCGTCAACGTCCTTCCATCCCCTCCCAGATCGAAGACCTCCTCCAACGTTTAGAGGAAAGACTGGAACACCTTGAAACCCGAACTTCTGGAAATGGCCAACGCCGCACTGCAATTTTCTACGACATTGAAAACCTGATCAAAGGCTACAACATCAAAGCCGCAGATGTGGCCAAAATCTCCCTCGGTGCCATCCAAGCCCATATTCGCCAAGCCTACCCGATCGAGCGGGTGCTGCTGCAACGTGCCTATGCCAATTGGAGTGATGCTCGCCTTGGGTCACTGCGCCGTGAAATGCACCAATTGGGCATTGAGCCTGTACAGGTCTTTGGTTTTTCCTATGAAAATCGCAAAAATGCTGCTGATATTCAATTAGCGATTGATGTGGTGGATTTGATTTTTCAGGATGACCGCTTTGATACGTTTGTGATTGTCTCCGGCGATGGTGGTTTTGGCTCCCTTGCCAAGAAGTTACGGCAGTACGGCAAAACGGTGATTGGCTGCGCCTACGAAGATGCGGCTGGCAAGAGTTTTCAGGCCATTTGTGATGCCTTTGTCCACATTCCCGATCCAACCGTACAATCTCGACCACCTGTCGCCAGTCCCGCTCCCCCCATTGAAGCGCCGGCGCCGAGCATCACACCCTCGGCCATTCCCTTAGATCCCGATAATCGTCGTTTGTGTGCGAACTTGAGTGTCAGCTTGGCTCGCCATGCCGAGGGAGCGATCGCCAAAACGCGGGAGATTCTAGATTGGTACCGCCGTGATTCGGAGTGTGGCAAGCTCCTGCGGGAGGAAGGGCTACCCATTAGTAAAGTCCAAGGGGCGGTGCAAGCCCTGCTGCCCAACTTTGACATTTTACAGTTGGGGATGGTCAAGTTCTCGGAATACTTGCGCTACATCTGCAAAAACACGACCTTCTGCGTCTTTCATCGTCAGGGCAATGCCAATCAACTGCGTCTTGGCCTACGGGAGCATCTTCCCCCCAGTGCTGTGGTGATGGCCAACTTTGAAAAGCGTCCCCTCCACAGTCTGGCAACCTATCGCGCCCTGCTCAGTCACGAACGGGTGGTGATTGCTCACCCTACAGCCTTGGCTCATGTTTTGGCGTGGCTCCTTGACCATCGCGATTGCGCTGCCCCCCTAGAAGAACTGGCCACCATGATTGAGGAAACTGCCCCAGCGGAGCTTAGTCGCAGTCAAATTGAAATTGCGCTGAATAACTGCCAAGCGGCGAATATTCTCGTGCCAGCTCCCCACAGTGGCGACCGCTATTTTGTCGCTGCGAAAATCACAACACTTGCCGAAAGCTATGGAGCACTGGCGCAGTGGCTAGATCAGACCCTTCGGGTGTCTTTTGAACGGGTGGGGGCACATCCGAAACCAGAACTCTTGCGGGCACTAATTGAGCCATCTGTTTCTGTACCCAAGTAAGCGATCGCCATGGCCTTTCCTTGGTTGGTGTGGTTAGAAACCTGTGAGAGCACGAATACATGGGCATTGCACCATGCCGATCAACTCTATGGTGGTCAAGTCATCTACACTCAGGCACAAACACGGGGGCGAGGTCAGTACAACCGCGCTTGGCAGTCCCCAAAGGGAGTGTTGACGGCCTCCTTTATCCTGCCGCAGTCGGCGGCGATCGCTGCTCCCAGTGTCCAAGCAGGGATAGCAGTGATGCGGGCGTTGAGTGGGCTGCGACCAACGGTGGAACGCCATCTGCAATTGAAGTGGCCGAATGATGTGATGGCTCAGGGCAAGAAACTGGCGGGAATTCTCTGTGAAAGTCGTTCCCCTTGGCTGGTGGTGGGGGTGGGGCTGAACCGCTGTGTTGATGTTGAAACCATGGGCCTTCCCCAAGCCATGAGTCTTCATAGGCTGCTTGATCCTTGTGAAGCGGTACCCACAGACTTGGAACTCTTGGCAGCCATTCGTGCTGAACTCCTTTGGTGCTGGCAACGGGCACAGTGCGCGGCGGTAGCTGCGGAGCGAGATTTTCTACGGGGACGATCGCTCACTCTTGTCCAAGGAGAACAAAGGTGGCAGGGCATCGGTTTGGGAATTAGCGATCGCGGGACATTGCAGGTGCGCCTCAGCAATGGCGAAGTGCGCGAATTTAGCAGTGGCCATGTGATCTACGGCTCCTAAGAATTGATTGCGGAAGTGGGCAGCCCGTCTGCCAAAATTGTCCTTAGTACTACAACTATCTGAGGTGTGCATGAAGGGTTGGCAGGTCTGTTGGCAACGGGCGATCGCTGTCGTTCTTGGCATTATTCTTCTTTGGTCGGTAGGGGATAGAGCAGCGGCAAAATCCAGTGGCTCGCTGGCAGAAGTAGCTCCTCCTGTAGCTATTGAAGATATGAAAGATTGGTTTGATCGCTATGAACCTCGGCTGAAAATTCTCAGCCCTGAAGCTAACCAAACCCTCCAAAGCCGCAACGTCACCGTCAAGCTAAGTGTCCAAGGGCTACGCCTGTTTCAGGATCAGCGCACAGGGTTAGGTCCCCATGTGGAGGTGGTGCTGGATGATCTGCCTAGCCGCAGTGTTTATGATCTGAACACCCCCATTGAATTTACGAACCTTGAGCCGGGAACGCACCTTCTCCGTGCTTTTGTCGTGTACCCGTGGGGTGAAAGCCTGAAAAATCCCCTTGCCTATGCCCAAACCACTTTTCATCTTTACACCGCAGACGAGGACACGCGAGCTGCTCATCTTCCCCTGCTCACCTACAACCAACCCAGCGGAACCTATGGCGCTGAACCTGTGCTGCTCGACTTTTACCTTAGCAACCTGCCGTTGGATCGACAATTCAACAACGAAAACGTCTGGCAGGTGCGCTGCACCATCAATGGCCAATCTTTCACGGTGGATCGCTGGCAAGCCTACTATCTCACGGGTCTCCAGCCGGGGGACAACTGGGTGCGCCTCGAACTCCTGGATGGCAACGGTCAGCGTATTCCCTCCCCCTACAACCCCATTACCCACCTTGTCACCTATCAACCCAATGGCAAGGATGTCCTCTCGCGCCTACTGCGGGGAGAACTGGCGGCGAAAAATCTCCAAAGCAGCCTCAGTCCAGAACTCCCCAGCAATTTGCCTCCCGAACCTACACCAGAGCCAAGCCCCGTTGTTGAGGAACCCACTACTGCTCCTAAAGCGCCTGTTGCTCAGGAATCTGCACCAACATCAACCGCAGAGGAGGGACCACTGACTGTTGAACGGGTAGAGCAAGCCCCCCTTGCCCCAGAGCCAACGCCAGAGCCTACGGTGAAAGCTACCGAAGAGACCCCCTCTGCGCCAGAACCTACGGTGAAAGCTACTGAAGAGACCCCCCCTGCGCCAGAGCCTACGGTGAAAGCTACCGAAGAGACCCCCCCTGCGCCAGAACCTACGGTGAAAGCTACACCTAAAGCTACTGAGACACCCCCTTCGGCACCTGCGTCTACGCCGCAAAAGCCCTTCTGGCAGCGTCTAAATCCCTTCAAGAAATTCAAGAAAGCAGACAGCCCAGCTCGTTCTGTCCTCATCAGCCCACGAGTCCTCTCCAAACCCTCTCCTTCTGTGGATGAACCCACCCCAGCGGTCACTGGACCAGAAACGGCTCCCACTCCAGAGGATTTGCCACAATTAGAAGAACCGACGACCCCTCAGGAGTAAAACCATGCAAGGAACCTCCTTAGCTACTGTTCGCCTTCAACCTTCATTTGCCGTCCCTTTAGGCGTACTGCTGTTGAGTCTGCCCCTATGGTGGCTGCGCTGGTGGTTGGGCTTGCCCCTTTCGCTCTTTGCGATATTTTTGGCTGTGCAGGCGGCGACGCTGCGCTTGGAGTTTACAGCAACCGCTCTCGATGTCTATCGCGGCAGCCAACAGATTCGCCACTTTCCCTATCAGCAATGGCAGCACTGGGAGGTCTTTTGGCCAGCCTTTCCCGTCCTCTTTTATTTTCGGGAGGTCAAGAATATCCACTTTCTGCCGATTCTGTTTGACGCCAAAACTTTAGTACAATGCCTCCAAGAACGCTGCCCACGCACAGCCTTTATTTCCACAGTTCGCAATGACGGATGACCCTACGGTGACTGATGCCTCTGAACCTACCCCAGAGGAACTAACTGCCCTCAAAGCTCAACGCGATGCCCTCAAAGCTGAAATTCAAGCCCTCGATGCTGAGTTTCATCGTCTCGTCCACGATCGCCTCAAGTCCCTTGAAGAGCGGCAACAAAGTCTGCAACTCACCGTTGAACAACTAGAACGGCGCAAGGAACGCATTGAACAGGAGCTACGCCGCAACTTTGTGGGTGCCTCCCAAGAACTCGCGATTCGAGTGCAGGGGTTCAAGGAATTTCTCGTCAAGAGCATGCAGGAGTTGGCGGCCACCGTTGAGGAAATGGAATTGCTGCCCTCGGCGCCTGCTGTAGTGGAAACTGCCCCTGCCTCAACAGAAACAGCCACAACGCCGCCCAAGTTAGTTCTTGATGAGGGATTTCAGGAGGAAGCGGATCGGATTCGCCGTTTGCTAGAGCAATATCGGAGTAGCCCCAACTACTATGGCCCCCCTTGGCAGTTGCGACGCACGTTTGAGCAAGTTCATGCTGAGCGGGTAGAAAGCTGGTTCTTTGATCTCGGGGGACGGGGTGCCCTGCGATCGCTCCCCAGTCGGTTGCAAAATATCCTTGTTGCCTCGGCAATCATCTCGATCCTGCGGGACTTCTATGGCGATATGTTACGGGTTTTGGTTTTGGCTGATTCCCCTGAGCGGCTGGGGGACTGGCGACGGGGATTGCAAGACTGCTTGGGAATTAACCGTCAAGATTTTGGCCCCGATCAGGGGGTGGCTCTCTTTGAATCTGCGGATGCCTTGGCCTTTCGTGCTGATCGCCTCGAGCAGGAGGACTACATCCCTCTAATTCTCATTGATGATTCCCAACCTCAAGTCAGCCTTTCACTGCTGCAATATCCCTTGCTCTTGGGCTTTGCCCCTGAACCCCAGTTGCGTCCTAGCCGTAGTTCTGATTTCTTTGAGTAGTTTCAGTCACCCTTGGAGGCTCCCGTGACCACTGCATTGATCCTTGGACTGCTGGCGTTCATTAGCTACCTGCTCGGCTCGATTCCCACAGGCTACCTCTTGGCGAAAGCACTGCAGGGTATTGATATTCGTGAGCATGGCTCTGGCTCAACGGGGGCAACCAATGTGCTGCGGGTGGTGGGCAAAGGCCCCGGCCTGCTGACGTTCTTGGTAGATGTGGGTAAGGGGCTAGGGGCAGTTCTTTTGGCGCGTTGGGTCTTGGGGCAATCTTGGAGTACAGTACCCACCGATTGGTTTGAATTTGTGCTGCTGGCGATCGCCTTCATTGCGGTTCTAGCCCACAGTAAGCCGATTTGGTTGGGCTGGCGCGGCGGCAAATCCGTTGCCACTAGTTTAGGGGTGCTCCTTGCCCTCAATGTCCCCACGGCTTTGGCCACCTTTGGGGTGTTTCTCGTGGTCTTGGCGGCCAGCCGCATTGTCTCCCTGAGTTCAATCACTGCTGCTATATCCTTGCCCTTCTGGTTTTGGTTTTTTACGCAGTCGTGGCCGTTTGTCGGCTTTAGCGTGATGGCAGGTGCCTTTGTGATTTGGCGACACCAGAGTAATATTCAGCGCCTCCTTGCAGGAACAGAACCACGGTTGGGCACCTCGGAGAGATAACTTTTGGACAGGTTCTGCGCCCCACATTTGAGAAAACGGTTGTATTTGTACATTTGGAAGGCTCCTGAGGTTGCTACCATGAGTGGATACCAGTTTTGGTGGGAAGATTTGTGATGGAAACACTGCGGGGCCGTGATTTGCTGAGCATCGCCGACCTCTCACGGGCAGAGGCGGAATATCTGCTGGATTTAGCAGCCCAGATGAAAATCGGTAAAGTGGCTCCCCAGTGTCCCAAGGTCTTGGGGCTGCTGTTTCAGAAGGCTTCCACCCGTACCCGTGTCAGCTTTACGGTGGCGATGTACCAACTGGGCGGCCAAGTCATTGACCTGAATCCCCAATCCACACAGGTGGGGCGCGGTGAACCATTGCCCGATACAGCACGGGTATTGGATCGCTATTTGGATGCGGTGGCGATCCGTACCTATGGTCAGGCGGAACTGCAACTGTTTGCTGACTATGCACGGATACCGGTGATTAATGCCCTCACCGATCGCGAGCATCCCTGTCAGATTTTGGCGGATCTGCTGACGCTACGGGAATCCTTTGGCACCTTGGCGGGACTGACCCTCTGCTACATTGGCGATGGCAATAATGTGGCGCATTCCTTACTACTGGGCTGTGCCCTCTTGGGGGTGAATATTCGTGTGGCTTCCCCACCGCAGTTTGCGCCTTTACCCGATATTGTGGCGCAAGCCAAGGCATTGAGTGGCGGTAAGAGTGAAGTAACTGTTCTTACGGATCCGCAGGCAGCGGCTAAGGGTGCCCATGCGCTTTATACGGATGTCTGGGCGAGTATGGGGCAGGAAGCAGAAGCGGGCGATCGCCAACCCATTTTTCAGCCCTACCAAATTAATGATCAACTGCTAGCCCTTGCGGATCCACGGGCGATCGTTCTCCATTGCCTGCCGGCTCACCGCGACGAGGAAATTACTGCTAGTGTCCTTGAAGGACCACAGTCTCGCGTTTGGGAGCAGGCGGAAAATCGTCTCCATGCCCAGAAGGCTCTGCTTGCCAGTCTCTTGGGATAGGGTGATGCTCTACCACCGTTGGCAGAAATTCAGCCTCTCGGATCGATTATTGCTGGTGGGAGCGGTCATTTGTGGGGCTTTTTTGCTGCTGGCGGTTCTTGCTCCCCTTGGCCAAGCCCTCGGTTGGATTGCCAATCCCCAAGAATTTCTTGACTTTCCGATTCACGCGCCGCCTTCGCCGCAGCACTGGTTTGGTACGAATCGCTTGGGCTACGATGTCTTTTCCCGCACGATTTTTGGTGCCCAAGCAGCTTTGCAGGTGGTCTTGGTGGCAACGCTTTTGAGCTTGGTGGTGGGGGTGCCCTTGGGATTGTTAAGTGGCTACCGAGGGGGCTGGTTCGATCGCGGGTTGCTGTTTTTTATGGATACGATTTACACGTTGCCGGGGCTATTACTGGCGGTAACAGTGGCCTTTGTCGTCGGCAAGGGCGTGCTCAATGCGGCGATCGCCCTCAGTGTCGCCTATATTCCCCAGTACTATCGGGTTGTGCGCAACCACACGGTGAGCCTAAAAAATGAGGTCTTTATCGAAGCTGCCCGTGCCCTAGGTGCCTCTACCCCCCGCATTCTGCAACGGTATCTTTTAGTGAATGTGCTTCCCAGTATTCCCGTGCTCTTTACCCTCAATGCCGCCGATGCCATCCTGACCTTGGCCGGATTGGGGTTCTTGGGCTTAGGGTTGCCGCCGCAGGTACCAGAATGGGGGCAGGATCTACGACAGGCCTTGGATGGGTTATCGGTGGGCATCTGGTGGACGACGCTCTTTCCGGGGCTAGCCATGACACTGCTGGTAGTGGGTCTGTCGCTCCTTGGCGAGGGCTTGGGAGAACGTCTTGATCCCCGACAGTTGAGTTAGCCAACAGTGTCTCATCATGCCTGATCATGTCTTGGTGACCGGTCCAAGTCGCAGCGGCAAGAGTGAATGGGCAGAAGCCTTTGCCACCCAAAGCGCACAACCGGTGATTTATATTGCGACGGCGATCGCCCCCCCAGAAGATACGGAATGGCTGCAACGCATTGAACAGCACCGTGCTCGCCGCCCCGCTGAGTGGCAATTGCGGGAGTGCCCCCTCGAACTGGCTGCCCTGCTGCGTGACCTGCCGCCTGATCATTGTGCCCTTGTGGATTCCTTGGGAACGTGGGTGGCCAATTGCCTAGAGCAATTCCAAGATCAATGGCAAGAAACCGTTACCGAATTTCTAGCGAGTGTGGAAGTCTGTGCCGCTCGACTCATTTTTGTCGCCGAAGAGGTGGGCTGGGGAGTCGTTCCTGCCTATGCCAGTGGTCGCTGTTTTCGCGATCGCCTAGGCGAACTGTGTCAGCAACTGAGCCCGTTGATGGCGGAAGTGTATCTTGTAACAACTGGCTTTGCACTGCCGCTCCACCAATGGGGTATCCGTCTCCAACCTCTGAGGGATAAATTGGACTCGCAAAGATAAGCCTCATGGGGATTCCTCAGTGGTCATGGGGGCAAGGGCAACCACAATGGCATCGGTGACACGACGGACAGGATAAATCTCTAGCCCCGCGATCGCACAGGCTTGGCTTTCGGGAATAATGGCACGGCGAAATCCCAACTTCAGCGCCTCCCGCAGCCGTAGCTCCAATTGAGAGACCGCTCGCACTTGTCCCCCTAAGCCCACTTCGCCGATAATTACGGTTTGGGGTTGCACCCAGCGATCGCGAAAACTAGCCACAACAGCCACTGCTACCCCCAGATCAGCAGCGGGTTCCGCCACATTCAGCCCCCCTGAGGACGCCACATAGGCATCTAGCTTGGAGAGGGGCACCCCTAGGCGCTTTTCTAGGACAGCGAGAATTTGCAAAAAACGATTGTACTCAATGCCTGTGGCCGTGCGGCGCGGAGAGGGATAACTGGTGGGGCTAACTAAACTTTGCAACTCAACCACAAGAGGACGGGTACCTTCACAGGCAACAATGGTGGCGGTACCGGGGGTTGGCTCGCGATCGCCCAAAAACAGCGCGGAGGGATTCGTGACCTCGGCTAAGCCCTGCGCCCCCATTTCAAAAACGCCAATTTCTTGACTGGCACCAAAGCGATTTTTAACGGCGCGTACGAGGCGGTGACTGGCAAAGCGATCCCCCTCAAAGTAGAGCACGGTATCCACCAAATGTTCCAGCACCTTCGGACCCGCGATCGCCCCCTCCTTTGTCACATGACCCACAATAAAGAGACTCATCTGCTCCCGCTTGGCCAAGCGCATCAAGGCGGCGGTTCCCTCACGTACCTGAGACACGGATCCCGGGGCAGCCGTCAGTTGGGGCAGATACACTGCTTGGATGCTATCAATAATCGCCAGATGGGGTTGCAGATGGGTCAGTTCCTGCAAGATGACCTCTAGATCCGTCTCGGCCAAGAGATAAAGGGAAGAGGGGGCAGCAATGCCCAAGCGTTGCGATCGCAATTTCACCTGTTGCGCCGATTCCTCTGCACAGACATAGAGCACCCGCTGCTGTTGCCCCAAGGTGGCTGCCATCTGCAACAAAAGCGTGGACTTGCCAATTCCCGGTTCGCCGGCCACCAACACGAGGGAGCCAACAACAATCCCCCCTCCTAAAACCCGATCCAACTCAGTAAATCCAGAGGCAGAACGGCTCTGTGTCTGTTCGCTAATCTCTCCTAAGGCCTTGGCGCTGAGGGGGTGGGGAGTGGTCGATTTTCGAGGGGTTGTGCGTCGAGCAGTGGTCTCTACTGGGGTAACCACCTGCTCATCAAGGGTATTCCACTGACCACAGTTGGGACAGCGACCAAAGTATTGCAGGGACTCGGCACCACACTCGCGGCAGATGTACAGTACCTTGGCCTTGGGCATCCCTTGCCCTATTGCACACCCAAAAGTTCAACGTCAAAAATCAGCGTTGCATTGGGGGGAATGACCCCACCCGCACCGCGTGCCCCATAGCCTAAGTCTGGGGGAATAATCAGCCGCCGCTGACCCCCCACGTGCATTGAGCCAACCCCTTCATCCCAGCCTTTGATGACTTGACCGACACCAATTTGAAATTGGAAGGGCTGGCCGCGATCGCGGGAGCTATCAAAAATACGGCCATTGGTGAGCATTCCTGTGTAGTGCACCGTCACCCGATCGCCCACTTGAGGCTGTGCCCCTGAGCCGACAACAATATCTTCGTATTGCAAACCTGAAGGGGTAGTCACCACCTTTGGATTCCCCATAAGTCCCGCAGCCTCCGTTGACGCTTCCAGCGGCACACTGGCGATCGCGATCGGAGCGGCCACCAACCATACCACTACTAGGACAATACCACAGAGGAGCCAGCCGTAGGCTCGATGCCCCAATTGTCTTACCATGAGCGATTTTTTAACTCCCTAACATCTCGTTCTAGGCGATCAATACGTCCCCGCAATTCATCAATTTCTGACTGTTGTGGCACCCCCAAGCTCTCTAAAAACTGGCGCGTTTGTCGTTGCACCGCTTCATCGAGGGAGGCAGCATCTTCCTTAAGGTGGGCAAGGACTTCATCCACCATTGCCTTGGCCTGATCGGCATTGAGGCGTCCCTCTTTCACCCATTGGTTGCTCACTTGACGTAACTTTTCGGCCACAAGGGAGGTGGTGCCGACACCAATTAAAAGCAATTGCTGAAGCAGATTTTGCTGGTTCATGGGGCACGTTCAAAACGCCTATCTTGTATTGTGCCATTGGCTCTTAGGCTTGCGGTAAGATGAGGGAGAGGTCATGTTGTATAGATTCGCATCGCCAGCGAGGTTGAAGATGATTGAAAAAATTGCCATTGGTCTGTGGGCATTTTCAGCAGTTGGCCTGATTGTCCTGGTCTTGCTCCACAGTCCCAAGGGGGATGGCCTCGGTGGTATTGGCGGTCAAGCCCAACTCTTTACCAGCACCAAAAGTGCAGAAACCACGTTAAACCGTGCTACCTGGACATTGACGGTGTTGTTTATGGCGCTCACCGTTGCTCTGAGTGCCGGCTGGCTGCGCTCAATTTAGTTGGGTTGGCGTGTCTTTCTCCTTTGCGATTCGTCCAGCGACCCCGGCGGATGTTCCAATCATCTTTCAACTGATCCAAGCCCTTGCGGCCTATGAAAAGCTCAGCCACGCAGTAACGGGTACAGAGGAAGCGCTGCGGCAGCATTTATTTGGCGATCGTCCCTATGCCGAGGTACTCCTTGCCCATACCCCCGCAGAAGTCATTGGCTATGCCCTGTTTTTCACCACCTACTCCACATTCCTCACGCGCCCCGGCCTTTGGCTAGAGGATTTGTTTGTCCTCCCTGCCTATCGGCGTCAAGGGGTGGGCACTGCTTTACTCAAGGCATTAGCCCGGCTGGCCAGCGATCGCGACTATGGCCGTATCGAGTGGAGCGTCTTGGACTGGAATACTCCTGCGATTCAATTCTATGAACGCGTCGGTGCGACTGTGCTACCTGACTGGCGTATCTGCCGCGTTAGTGGTGATGTCCTCAAACACTTCGGACATTCTGACGAGCCTGTATGACCCGTCGCCCCAGATAGCGGCCAAGGGTGTAGGCCAACCATTCCACATCCCTTGAGGTCACGCCAAGGCCATTTTCAGTCAATTTGATCGCTTGGCTACCGGCACGAATCACCAGTTTGCTCGATAGATCTTGGCGATCGCCCTCGCGATCGCAGTACGTGCCTTGGGGCTGAAATTCAATCTGTTCAATCACTTCAAGGGGGAGAACTTTGGGAGGACGCCAGCGGAAACCAAGGATATGTTCGTAGAAGCGCAGATCCTTACGGGTGACCATTAGCACCTGCCATCCCAATAGCATGTGAAGAATGCTGCCAATGAGGCCTAAACCGACAGCAAGATGACCGGTGGCAAAAACAGCCATCAGCCAAAAGCCAGAACTAATCGCTAGAGTGTACCAGACCACCAAAAACCCATTCCAAGCCACGGCAAAGGGAATCAGGAAGAATAGACCGACATTAAATCCAACAGGGGGAATTTGCACCAGTAGCCCTTGGGGCGTTTCTCTCACCTGTAGGCGGGAGCCGTAGGGGGGTGTTTTTGTTATGGGTGAGGCCTCGTGGGGTGAGGTGTCCAGTTGCTTTAGGGTTTGGCGAGCCGCAGTCGCGGAGTCAAATCGCTCCTCCAGGGCAGGGGCAACCATTTTTTCGAGCCAGCGGATAAAGGGGGGACTCAAGGAGACCAAGGGTTGAAATTGAACCCGCAGTTCCTTTTGCGGCAGCTCATCGGGGGGAGTGCCGGTTGCTAAGTAGATGAGGGTCATTCCCAAGGCGTAGAGATCACTGGCGGGCAAGGTTTTACCGCCGAATTGTTCCGGGGGCATATAGCCATAGGTACCAACCACAGTTCGGGTGCTGCCTGCGATCGCTGTTTGTACTGCCCCAAAATCCACAAGATAGACCTTGCCAAGATCATGACCGGAGCGATCGCCCAAGAGAATATTCGTGGGCTTAATATCGCGGTGAATCACCGGCGGTTGACGACTGTGGAGATAAATCAAAATATCCAGCAGGCGATCAGCCAGTAACCGCAAATCCTCTTCGCCAAAAACTCGTCCTTTTGCTTGCCATGTGGCGAGGGATTTTGCCTCAATGTAGGTTTGCACCAGAGCAAAGCCCTTGAGATCAGGAGTATTGATTTCAAAGTAGTCGAGATAGCGGGGAATAGCCGGGTGATCCAAGGTTTGCAGCACAGCCGCCTCCCGTTCAAAGAGCTTAAAGTCGTCCCACGTCATGCCGCTACCAAAGAGCAGCAGCTTCAGCACCACCTGTTCATAGCGCCGCCGATCCAACGCCAGATAGGTGCGCCGCCCCGGCAGAGACCCCAGTTCGCGCAGGAGTTCATAGCGATCGCCCAAAATTTGACCAATCAGTTCCGCCACATTTCTTTCCCCGCTGGTCAACTCTATCCTAGCGAGTGAGTTGCTGAACAATCTCTGGGGCAATTCTTGTGAGCACCTTGAGGGCTTTGAGGCTGCCTTGAATCAAGTGTGCCGCCGCAAGGGGGTTGCGCAGCATCGCGATAGCCAGTGGCCCCGGACACAAATTGCCTTGAGAATCAAAGGCTGGGCTCAAGTCGGGTAGGTCGCGATCGCCGCCATCACTGATCACCCGCACCATCACCACTGGCATTCCTGCTAAAGCCTTGAGGAGTGGTACCCCTTCCATATCCACCACCTCCACCCCCCAGCGAACTGCAAGGCTCTGTTTTTCCTGAGCCTGAGAAAGGGGTCTTGCGGTTGTGATGCCTTTCACCCGTCGCCACGCAGGCGCGAATTTCGCCGATAACGTCTGGTCTAAAGAATACGTTTGCCCTGCTTCATCTTGACACGTGGTATAAACCACCACTTCACCGACGCGGTCATCAGGACGTAAGCCGCCACAGACCCCCAAGATGAGAACCATGTCAGGGGATTCCTCAAGGGCACTAATCAATGCCGGTGTGGTCACTGCGGCTGCCCCTGCTCGGATCGGAATAATCGACCCCTTGGACGCCTGTAGCCCCCGTTGTACGGCTTGATATTCTGCCCCTTGGGGCACAAGGATGAGGCATGAGGTCATTGTTTTATCATGGGGCGTGCTACTGCTAGCCCATGGGCAAGAGCGTGGGCAAATGCAAATATCGCTGCTTCTAGACCATACTGCCAAAACAAGTACTCCGCCAAGAGGCCAAAGAGCATATTGCCGCCGAGAATTAAAGATACACTTGTTAAGCTTGGGTTACTGCCTGAACTCGTGAGGGCTGGCAAATGGGACAGCCCAAAAATGATGGCACTGAAGCAAATAGCCATACCCATCCAAACCACTGAGATTTGACCAACCAGCGCCGGCAGCGCGATGAGAAAGAGAGTGAAGGCGAGTTGCGCCCGGTAGGCGGCGACCAGTTGCTCCCACCGTGGCTCGCGCGCGAGTCGGGCCACCGCTACACCCGCCATCGCACGGTACGGCTGGTTGCTCGCGTCGAAGCCCGAGGAACTCCAACTGCCTGAACGACGTGGTGGTGATCCCGTGGAACCGCGGTGGCGAGCCGGTGAACTCATTCAGGATCGCTTGGACCGCGTCGAGCCGGACCGTCATCGTCAGCGAGAACGCGAACAGCGGGTTGTAGTTCCAGAGGGCTACCCCGAGCTTCTGTCGCCCGCCAGCGATCGCCCGGACGAAGCTCTCGTCCTTCTTGACGTAGCGGAACCCGGCCGGGGTGACCGTGGGCTTCAGCCGCTCAACCTCAGGCTTCCCCCACTGAGCCATCGCCCCTCCGCCGCCGAACGACCCAGCTCAGCAGTCCTGCTCTGGACCGCCGTCGGCTGCAACGCCTGGTTCGGCCCCGTTTAAGACCGGGAGCCGTTCAGCGAAGTTCACAACGGACTCGACGAGTTCGCCGAGTAGCTCCACAGAGCGCTCGGCATTCACCGTTGTAAGGTAATCCCACTGGCCAAAGCCCACGCCCAAAACCGACTCGAAGCAGAGCGGCGGCAGTGTCCTCACTTGGTTCGCCGACCGAACTTGGACTTGGTAATCCAGTTGCGGCCGTGACATTCTTCCCGAGTAGCGGACCATCACCCGCACCGACGACTCGCCCAGCGTGCCGTCGTAACACCAGATCTCGCTGCCCATGTCTCGATCAGTTGCGGCGAATCGTTGGGCAAATGCGGTCCGCACAAGTCGGCGTAAACTCGCTGGCTTGACTGGAACCAATTCGCTGACATCGCGCACCAAGAGTTCCGGCAACTGCAGGGCCATGCCACCGATTCCACGGCTTTGAAACCAGTTCACCAGATCGCCGTGCTTTTTCTTTAGACCGGCGAGGAGGTTCACATTCGTGTAGCGCAACCCACCGGATCGACCTGGAATCGCTGTCGCCCGAGCGAACTGCTCGTAGATAGTCTGGGGAAGCGGCGTACCCGACAAGGGGTACGAGGCCCACTCGGATAGAACTGCGGCAATACTCGTTTGCTCGACTTCGTTAAGGCTTGCGAAGTGATCGAGGAAACGAATCACATGCGTATCAGGTACCCGTCTTAAACGTGCGAAGCCAGTCGATTTTTCCTCCGCGAACTGGCTTCGCAACCAGCCAACCAGAATTGTACGCGAATCCATCACCTATCACACTCCCGACCCGCCGAACTTTTGAATAGGCCGATCGCGGGCAATTTAGAAACTGACCAATGGAAAGAGTGTCACATTCAAGCGTCCGCTATGGTAAACAAGAGGCATTTTCCGCCAAATCTGATACCGTTGTTAATTGTTGAAGCTATGTTATTGTTCTGGCAAATTGTGAGCTATCCGCCATTCTACCTCAGCCAATCTGGGCAACTGTCACAGGCCACCTAGACTAACAAAAATGAGTATGATACCTATAGACTTTGCTCAATCCCTGTTTGTGGCAGTCGTCCCCTGCTAGGTTGCGATCGCGAGACCCTTTTGGAGAATCGCGAATTGCCTGCCCTAGAGCGTTGGCCTAAGGAACGGTCGAGGATTGACTCAACTATCGATCAATGCGTGTAGGAGTGAACCCCCATATGATTCAAATGGTGCTGGAGAATCCAGTTTCCGTCAAGGATGCTGAGCGCTTTTGCCAAGAAATCCTTCCCCAAGTCTCGCGCACATTTGCCCTCAGTATTCGCTTCCTTCCCGGAAATTTGGGTCGGGCGGTTCTTGTGGCCTATCTCATCTGTCGCATTGCCGATACTGTTGAGGATGATCCAGTTGCCAGTATCCCCGCAAAAACAGCTCTATTGGATCACTTGTTGGAGTGTTTTGACAGTGCTGATCTGGCCAATAGCTATGGTGAAACCGCACGGGGGGTTCAGGGGGAGCCAGCCCACGTACAACTGGTGAAAAATACGGGACTTGTCTTTGCCCTCTACCGTTCTTTGCCCCTCACGTCCCAACAGCACGTCCAACGCTGGGTCAGCGAAATGGTGCATGGGATGAAAAAGTTTATTAACCTCTACCCCAATGGCATTCGCATTCAAACCCTCGATGAATATAAAGAGTACTGTTATTATGTCGCGGGTACCGTTGGCTATCTCCTGACGGATTTGTGGTATGAGCATTCCCCCAGCATTCGTGCCGATGAATACCAAGTGCTGCTTAAGCGCTGCGCTGCCTTTGGTGAAGCGCTGCAAACAGTGAACATTCTCAAGGATATTGCTTGGGATGCCGAGCACGAAAACTCAATCTATATTCCCAATGAATCTCTGTTGCTCCAAGGCAGTAGCCACCAGTCCATCCTCAGTGCTGAATACCTTGAGCAAAATCATGCAGCCATCAAGGAATTGATTGCCCTTGCTTGGCATGATCTCGATGAAGCCCAAGCCTACTTGCTGTCGGTGCCTAAGGCGGCAATTCCGATTCGCCTCTTTTGCGTGCTGCCGCTGCTCTTTGCCTATGCCACCCTGCGGGAACTCACTCACTCGACGGCGATGCTGCAACCGGGGGGTGTGGTCAAAATTAGCCGCGCAGAGGTGAAATCTTTGATGGTGATGGGGCCTGTGTCCATTCTTAGTAACCATAGTCTCCGCTGGCTGATTGGCCAAGTGCGGCAAAAGCCTTTCATCCTTGGCGGACTTTAGGGAAATGTGCCCAAAAAGCCAATGGTTGGGGAAACCAAAATCCGTTAGGATAGGGGGAGATTGCTGAATTGTTGCAAATCTTCATAACTCGACATGAATTGTATTATTCACCGCCGTGCTGAGTTTGCCGCCAGTCATCGCTACTGGTTGCCAGAATGGTCTGACGCGGAGAATTTGGCTCGGTTTGGTGCCAATAGTCGCTTTCCCGGCCACGGTCATAACTATGAGTTGTTTGTTTCGATGGGCGGCGTTGTTGATGACTTTGGCATGGTGTTGAACCTATCGGATGTCAAACACATCATTCGCCGTGAAGTCATTGAACCTCTGAATTTTTCCTATCTCAATGAGGTGTGGCCAGAGTTTCAAGCCACGTTACCGACAACTGAACATATCGCGCGGGTGATTTGGGATCGGCTCTTTCCCCACTTACCCCTTGTGCGTATTCGACTGTATGAACATCCCCGCCTTTGGGCGGACTACACGGGAGACCCTATGGAAGCCTATCTTTCTGTTGGTACTCACTTTAGTGCGGCGCATCGCCTAGCCCTTGAGGATCTCAGCTACGAAGAAAACTGCCGCATCTATGGCAAGTGTGCCCGCCCCCACGGCCATGGCCACAACTACCACGTGGAGATTACGGTCAAGGGCGCCATTCATCCGCGTACGGGCATGATTGTTGATTTGGTCAAGCTCGAAGAGATCCTCAAGGAACAGGTGATTGAACCTTTGGATCACACGTTTTTGAATAAGGATATTCCCTATTTTGCCACGGTGGTGCCGACGGCAGAGAATATCGCCATTTACATTGCTCATTTGTTGCAGGAGCCGATTCGCCAGTTGGGTGCGACGCTGCATAAGGTGAAGTTGATTGAAAGTCCCAACAATGCCTGCGAAATCCTCTGTGAGGAATTGCCCCCCACGGATAGGATGCTGAGTGGTGCTCTACCAATGTTGGAGCGAGTCTAGGTAATGTTGAGCAATATCCCTTGGCTACTGGCCGCTAGTTTACTGACAGCAACGCTACTGATCTATTTCCCCTACATTTTTGTTGTGGTGGGGCGCTTGCAGGCGGGCTTTGATATGGCGGCTCCCCGTGCCCTCTTTGAGAAACTGCCGCCCTTTGCGCAGCGGGCGGTGTGGGCACACGAAAATAGCTTTGAAACCTTTATGCCCTTTGCAGCGGCAGTGTTGCTGACCCTTTTTGTGGGGGTGAATAATTCAACAGTGGCGATCGCCAGCCTGAGTTTTGTTGCCGCTCGCTTTTTGTACAGCATCTGCTACATTGCCAACTTTCCCCTTGGCCGCTCTCTCATGTTTGGTGTCGGGACAGCAGCCACCTTGACGCTTTTTTGGCAAAGTCTCACCGCCCTTGGCCGTTAATATAGTTTATAAAAACCTTGAGGAAATGCACTGAGTATAGAGTATTCTAAATGTCTCTTGATAATCTCCGCACCCTCTACCAGCAAGTCATTCTGGAGCACTACAAGAAACCCCGCCACCGTGGCCGCACCCAGCCTGTGGATCGTCAGCAGCGGGGACATAACCCCTCCTGTGGCGACACAATTGATTTAACTGTTGCCCTAGGCACCAATGAGCAGGGGGAGACCATCATTCAGGATATTCAGTTTGAGGGGGAAGGCTGCGCGATCGCCATGGCCTCAGCGGATTTGATGGCCGATGCCCTGCGGGGGCAACCCGTGAGTCGTGCCCTGCAAATGGTGGAGCAGTTCCAAGCCATGATGAAGGGGCAGTTTGAGTTCCCTCGGGAGTTTCGCAAGCTCAATGTAATGCAGGGGGTGGCTCAGTTCCCGGTGCGGATTAAGTGTGCCACATTGACATGGCATACCCTACGGGCAGCGTTGCAGCAGGATCCAACCTCTGTAAATGGTTTTGTCAGTAATGAGGAGGAAGAGTAGTGCTGACCCCCGCTGATTTTGCCACCTATAGCCGCTGGGCTGGCATTGCTACCCTTGTCATGGCTGGCTTAACCGCACTCACATTTGTTTTTCGCTGGGGTGTACGCTTTCGCTTTGTTGGGATTACGGGCTTTCTCGGGGTTGTGACGGTGGGACTCTTTGCCCTGAGTATTGTGCCGATTGTCCACTCTCCGGTGCCCGGTGCCAGCAAATACACCCTCGTCTATGACAATGGGGCAACGCAAGTGGTCATCACCGTGCCTCCCGACATTGAGCGCAGTACCCTTGAAGCAACGCTGGTACAGGCGGCTAATGATTTGTTTTCCTTGGGACGGCTTGGCCGAGGGGGCGATCGCCTGACGGTGATCGCGCGTACCGTTGTGCACCCTGAACCGGGGGTAACTGAACCCGTCATTTTAGGGGTGGCCAGCCGCTCCTTGAGCGATCGCACTGATACAAATGTGACGGTCAAATTGCTCAAAACCTAAGCCCATGTATGGTATATTAGTAATTCCGAGGACGCATAGCTCAGTTGGTTAGAGCACCACGTTGACATCGTGGGGGTCACTGGTTCGAGTCCAGTTGTGTCCATTTTTCTAGAATCTTGAATTCAAGGAATTCTAAAGAATTCTAAAGATGGTCTAAGGGAGGCTAGTTGCCAATCCTTTCTTAGCTGTCAACTTTGCAACTCAATTGCTGATCTTTTGAATGCGGACGGAGGGACTTGAACCCACACACCTTGCGGTACTAGAACCTAAATCTAGCGCGTCTGCCAATTCCGCCACGTCCGCAGCAAACCTAGTCTAGCGCACTTTGGATAAGGGGCGATCGCCTGAGTGCCCAAGTTTAGTAATGGTTCCCCACTTTGCGATGGTGAACGGCGGTCATACCATCGGGTTTCGAGACGCGGCCACTGTCAACGGTGCTATAGACAATCCAGTGATCGTGGGCATCAAGACGGCTGACCACTGTGCATTCCATGTAGGCAAGGGCATCGGCCAAAATCGGACTGCCGTTATTCGCAGGATAGGTTTTCACATGGGCAAAGCGATCGGCGCCCGGTGGGAAGCGTTTCAGGAAGTGGCGCATCAGGGGCTGATAATTTTCCTCTTCGAGAACATTGAGGACAAAGGTATCCCCCACATGCAGGAAAGACTCAATGGCACGATCTTTGGCCACCGCAATGGAAACCCCCAGCGGTTCGGTACTGGCCTGTGCCACCCAAGAGGCCAACATGGCACTGTTAATGGCACCCTTTTGGGCTGTGATAATGTAGAGACCACCGCTTAGTCGCCCAAGGGCTTTGTCCAAGTCGGTATCCAAAGCCTTCATCTGCTTGACGGTGCGATCGCGCAACAGCCATTGACCCATGTCGGTACCCGCTTCTTCAGCCTCTTGAAAGAGGGCATCGGTGGGAGTTGCTGTTACCCGAATCACAGGAAACGAGGGCGTCAAACCGGCATCCCGGAACTGGTTGAGTAGGGGATAGGCGGGTTCAGCATCGGCCACACCACTTTCAAAGACCCCAATCGCCTGTTTGGCATGGGCGGCCGCACGAATCGTGCTCAGGGCAGTTTTGGCAACGGCAGTAGTGGGTGGTGTACCGATAATAATTCCAGCGGCAATCTCGGTAAGTTCGCGAATATCTTGGGGTTCAGCGGTGAGCAGATCCATTTTTTCAACCACCACGCCCGTTTTGGCGGCTCCCCGTTCGATCGCCTCTGCGAGAGCATTGGCATAACCATAGTTAGCGGCGTAGAAAATGGCCACCGTTGTTGCCGCTTTGGCCTGTTCTTGACTCCAGTTGCGGTAGGAATCTAGCCACTGATCCAGATGATGGCGCAGCAGCGGACCATGACCTGTGGCGACCAGTTGCACGGGGGGCAGGGGTTCCAAGCGTTTGAAGGCGGAGAGGACTGAGCGGGCATTGGGCCCCATGAGACAGTCATAGTAGAACTTGAAATCTGGCTCCAGCAGTTCTGGCTCGGTGTCAAAGGGATCGTCATTGCAGAAGTGGGCACCAAAAACATCGCAGGTAAAGAGGGTCTGGGTGCCGTGATCAAATGTGAGGATCGTATCTGGCCAGTGGAGATTGGGTGCCATGACAAATTCAAGAACGTGCCCTTTGCCTAAATCAAGGCGATCGCCATTTTTCACCTGCCGCTGACTAAAGGGCTGATGGATCAAATCCCCAAGAAACTGCAATGCCACCTTCGAGGCCACCACGGTTACATGGGGAGCTTTTGCCAATACGTCCTTGACGAGGCCACTGTGGTCGGGTTCGGTGTGGCTGACGATGAGATAGTCCAAGTCACTGGGGTTCACCAATTGCCAGAGTTGCTCGAGGTAGCGATCGCCAAACTTGGCATGGGAAGTATCTACGAGAGCAATCTGTTCCCCTTTGATCACAAAGGAGTTGTAGGTGGTGCCATTTTCAAGGGCAAACTCAATATCAAAGCGATCGCGATCCCAATCTAGGCAGCGAATTGCCGTCGTCTCAGGGGCAATGTCCAACACCTGAAGCGTTAAGCGCGGTGGACGTTTGGGCGTAGTGACGGCCATAGGCAGTTCCTCAATCTTTGAAACTACCTTTTATCCTGACATATGAAGAAAGGTAACAGGATTCAAAGTTTTTAATAGCCGTGATAACAAGCTTTACAAAGGGCAATGCCTATTCGGGTTCAAGGGGTGCCATTGTCAGACCCGCCCGCAAAAGTTGCTCATGGTACAGTTCTGCCTGTTCTTGAGGACCCACCCAAACAATGGCTTGGCCTTCGTAATGAACTTGATTCGTTAATTCCCACGCGCGATCGCTGGTCATATTGGGAATGTATTTCATCAAACAGGCAGCCACGTGCTGAAACGTATTGAAGTCATCGTTGAGGACAATGACTTTGTAGTTGGGATAGTGCTTGCGAATAACCTGCTGCCGCTCTTGGGGAACAACACTAGGCATAGGTCAAATATTTTCGTAGCTACACTGCTTCCTAGTTTAACTCATTCGTGAAGGATTGGTTGGTTTGCTATAGGAACATTGGGAAAACTCCTATGCTATAGCTAAACTTAGGTTGATGACTTGGGGACATTGGTTTATGACGGCAATGAATGTGTTGGGAAGACCCTTAGAGTGCTGCTGTCAAAATCCACTCACAGGATTCTATCGCGATGGTTTTTGTCGGACGGGGGCGGGGGATGTCGGTGCCCATGTGGTCTGTGCTGAAATGACCGCAGAATTCCTCACATTTACCCGTTCCCGTGGGAATGATCTTTCGACGCCGGTGCCCGCCTATCAATTTCCGGGGTTGAAACCGGGCGATCGCTGGTGTCTGTGTGCCTCCCGTTGGCGTGAAGCCCTCGAAGCAGGCGTAGCTCCCCCAGTAATTCTGGAAGCAACCCATGTCAGTGCCCTTGAGTATGTCTCCCTGGAGGATTTGAAAGCCCACGCCCTCGGTGGTAGCCAGCAGCCGTGAACTGGGGAATACTCAAGTATGGCCGATCCAGAATCCGATTTTCGCCTAGATCCTCGCTACGTTGCCGGTTTAGCGGCCTTTAATCGTGGAGATTATCAACTGGCGATCGCCGCCTTCAAAGCAGTTATTGCCAGCCACGGTCAACGCCGCGAAGGTCTAAAGGCTCATCTGCACCTGATTAAAGCCTATGCCCACACCCACCAGTGGCAAGAGGCCATTGATCTATGTCAACTTTTGGCGCGATCGTCCCTGCCGCCGCTTCAGGCCTGGGCACAAAAGTATCTACCAGAGTTAGAACGCTATCGCGAAGAGGAACCGACCTCGCCCCATCTTCTGTTTGTTGCGGCAACGGGTACCAATCCGCCCGTACAACTGCGGCGGGTGCCTCGCATCTATCTTTGGCTGAGTCAGGGGGCAACACTGCTACTGATTGCCTGGCTGCTGCAAGGGCTGCTCCAAGGGGTGATTGCTGGTCTCCTTAGCTATGGGAATGATCAACTGGCACTCCTGCGGGGCTGGGAAGGGGTGATGGCGTGGTTTTTGCTGGGCTGTTTGGGGCTGGGGCTACTCAGTGGTGGTAGTTGGCTGTGGTCGTGGCGATTGCGTGCCCGTTATGGTTTGCGTCCGGTTAGTCTCGGAGAACTTGAGGAGTATAGTCCCGAAACGGTGATGCTCTTGGGGCGTTTGCCGTGGTCATGGTGGCAACCCCGTCCCCAAATAGGCTGCTTGATGACGGCAGTACCGATCATTTTTAGCTATGGACGCTGGCAGCGCCGCATCATTGTTAGCGAAGGTCTGTTGCGATCGCTCTCTAGTGAGGAACTGTTGGCTTTAATGGCCACTGAAATGACCCAACTGCGGCTGGGGCTGAATACGCTAGTGACCCCCCTTGTACTGCTGTTGCAACTACCCTATGACCTTTACAGTTGGTGTAGTTGTTGGGGCGATCGCTTGGCACCTCCCTATGGCAAGCACTGGGGACAGTGGATCATCAGGGGTACTCTCTATCTCCTCTGTGCCATGGTGGGTCAAGGGAGTTACCTCCTCTTTCGTGGGCTGGAGATGCTCTGCTTTTGGAGCAATCAATTGCGGCACTACTATAGCGATCGCGAAGGGGCAGCCTTGATCGGTAATCCCAATACCCTTGTCATGGCTTGGTTTCGCCTTATGGAAGCCACAGCAACGACGGTGCGTGCCCAGGGGGAAATCGGTGCTCCCTTAGAATCCTTGCGCCTGCTCCTGCCCCTCAATCCAACCCAAGCCGCCCTGTGGGGAAATCAACCCCTCGATTGGCCAACGTTGATCCGCTGGGATACCGCCCATCCCCTGCGATATTGGTTTCGCTTGACCTCCTCCCATCGTCCCCTTGGACTGCGCCTGCAAGCCCTGATGACCTATGCGCGGCAATGGCGACTGGAACCCCTGCTTTCCCTGACCTCTGCTCCCTCCCTTCGCTGTCAACGGGCTTGGCAACAACTGGCTCCCTTCTGGGGGGCGATCGCTGGCTTTGGGCTCACACTCATCCTCACGGGGGTTGGTCAATTTGCGCTGCGGGCGGGCACAATCGCCTTTCCTCTGTGGTGGTTGGCGGATGGGTTAACCTTGGCACGGGGCTTTATTCCCCTTGGCATTGGGTTAGGTCTCTTTTTACGCTTGAACGCCTACTACCCTCCTCGGCCCCCCAAAACTTACACCTTGGGTCAGCTTCTCCATCGTCTTTTGCCCCTCAATAGTCCCGTTGCCGAGCTAAAGGGGCATTTAGGGGCAGTGACGGGCTTGCGCAATGGTCTAGGACAGCACCTGTGGCTGGAGACAGATCAGGGCTTGTTTCCCCTGCGCTGCCATAGAGCTTGGGGGCCGATTTGGCCAATCCTTGAGCCCGCCTATCTGAAAACCTTGGTGGGGCGATCGCTGGTGGTACGCGGTTGGTTTCGACGTGGGACAGTTCCCTTTGTTGAGGTGAGTGAGTGGCACTCCCCGGATTTACAGCAAAAGCAATCTTGGGCTGCCCCCTATTGGGCAGTTGTAGTTGCTACACTATGGATCCTCTACGGCCTCATGACACTATTGGGTTGGATCTAGGCCATGCAACTTTCCCAAGCCCATTTACGCACATTACAAACCTGTCCACGGCAATACCAGTACCGCTATCTCGACAGCTTGATGCTGCCAGAGGCCACACAATTAACGGAAACCACTGCCCAAAAGCGGGGTCGCGACTTCCACCGCCTGATGCAACAGCACTTTCAAGGACTCGATATCCACCCAATTCTTGAGGCGCAGCCGGAATTACAACCGTGGTTTGCGGCCTTTCAAACCATGCCGCCGCCCATGATTGAGGGTCAAGGAGAAGCAGAGCACGTGCGCAGTCTGGGCTGGCAGGAGTTTACCCTTGTGGGCGTTTATGACTACGTGATTTTTGGCCAGGGGCAAGCGCAGATCCTCGACTGGAAAACCTATGCCCGCCTGCCCGCCCCAAAAACCCTAAGCCATCATTGGCAGACTCGCCTGTACTGCTATCTCCTGGCAGCCACTAGTTCCTATCTCCCCAGCCAGATTGCCATGACCTACTGGTTTGCCCAAGGAGAGAAGGGAGCAAATTTCTACACCTTTTCCTACAGTGAGGCAATCCACCAGCAAATCCACCACACCCTAGAGCAGTGCCTTAACCAACTGCGCCAGTGGCTGCAAGCCTATGAGCAAGGACAGGATTTGCCCCAAGTGCCCCCCGCCCAGATGCGGGAATACTGCCATGAGTGTGCCTTCAATGAGCGGTGTCAGCGTCGCCAGCCAACTTCTGTTTTGACCATTGACGCGTTTCTAGCCGTGCTCAAAGACTTGAGTGTACCCCGCTAAATCCAGATCGACGATCGCGGGTAGACAACTCAGCGCCGTTTGCACTAACTCAAAGCGTTCTTCCCGTTTCAGCATTGCCGTGAGTTGCTGCCGTAAGGGAATCAGATAGCGCACATCATTGGCCGCATACCGCAGTTGATCTTCCCGCAGTGCCATCGCATTGCCCCAGTCGGAGCTTTGAGCCGATTTGTCAATTTCTATCCCCAGCAAATCCAGAACCAAATCCTTAAGGCCGTGGCGGGGGGAATAGGTGCGGGCAATCTTGCTGGCAATTTTCGTACAGAAGACGGGATGAACACGGATCCCCAAGTGGTAGCGCAATGTGGCCAGATCAAAGCGGGCATAGTGAAAGATTTTGGTAATGCGGGGGTGCTCTAGGAGTTGCTGAAGGTGGGGGGCTTCGGCTTGGCCGCGACCAATCTTGACGACGGCTACTTGCCCCTCGGGGTCACACACCTGCACCAGACACAGGCGATCGCGGGGGATATTCAAGCCCATGGTTTCCGTATCCACGGCCAACTGATCGGCATTGAGAAAATGGGCTAGGGCGGTGGCACTCAAATCGTATTCAAAACACTCAAGGGGAAATTCCAGATCCATGGTTCGCTCGCAAACTAGGTGGGCGGCAATTCTGAGGACTGCTCTTTGGCAACATCAATGCGTTCCAATTGCCAGAGGATTTGGTTGCTTTCACGGCGGACGCGGGAGATTTGCCAATTGCGCCATGTCCATTCTTCACCGCGACTGGTGACGGCACTGGCGTGCACATCCATCAATTCTGCCAATTCGCCACTGGTAATCAAGTATTTACCAGCCGCCAATTCATCGGCAATCCGCAGTGTCACAATTAATTCTTCAAGGCGGGCGCGGCGCTCAGACCACTGGGGTGATTTTCCCCCCAACCATTCACCGTCACCATCGATCCCTAGGGATGGTTGCACCATGAATTTTTTCCCGTAACTGACATTGCTCCAAAAATCTTAGCGAGAAATGATGAGGTTTGGTCGACTTTGGCGATCGCTCGCAGCAGCGAGGATAGGGCTAGAATAGTTTTAAGATTTGTTAATTAATCCCTCCGAACACCATGACGGTAACCTTGACCCCTACATCTACCCTCCACGAGCGGGTCGCGACGATCGCCCGCCGCCTTGGTATTGAGAAATTTGACCTTGGTGGCTCCCACGTGGATGAGGTGAGTGTCCAAGTACAGCAGGGGGAACCCAAACAGGTGAAGGCCTCCCAGCGATCGGGGATTACCGTGCGGGTGTGGAACTCAACGGGTCGCTTAGGGGTCGCCAGCACCACCCAATTGGACGATTGCGGTCTGGAAACAGCCCTCGAAATGGCCAAAGAAGCCAGTGCCTTTGGCGTCACCGAGGACATTCCCGACTTTAGCCCCTTGGCGACAGCGCCCCTTGGGGAGACAACGCGAACGACGGCTGATGTGCCCCTTGCCCCGGCAAAAACCCTCTTGGATCAACTGATTGCTGCGGAACAAGACCTCTTGGGACGCCACCCAGCGATCGCCAGTGTGCCCTACAATGGTCTCAGTCAGCGGCGGTTAGAACGGTTTTATCTCAACAGTGAGGGCGCCAATCGCCAGCAAACCACCACCACGACCACGCTCTATCTCTACAGCAAAACCGATGAGGCGGGTCGCAAACCCCGCAGTGCCGGTGCCATTCGCATCAGTCCCGATCTTGAGCACTTAGACATTGCAGGCTGCATTGATGAAGTGGCCGAGAAAACCATTCGCCACTTGGCCTATGAACCCATTGCTTCGGGTCAATACCCCGTTCTTTTTTCGCCCGCCGCCTTCCTCAGCTTGCTCAATGCCTTTAGTAATCTCTTTAATGCCCAAAGCATATTAGATCGCCAGAGCCTCTCAACCCCAGAGTCCCTGCATCAGGTGATTGCCAGCCCCCTTCTCAGCATCTATGATGACGCTCGCCACCCTGAAAATGTCGGTCAACCCCTCTTTGATGGCGAAGGGACTCCCACCCGCCGCACCCCTTTAATTGAGCAGGGGATTCTTACGGGTCTCTACCACAGTGCAGGCACCGCTCGCCGCTTTCAAACCCAACCCACGGGTCATGCCAACTTAGGGGCAAAGGTAACGGTCAGTGGTCATTTCTACGATGTTCCAGCGGGTGAAGGGGGCGATCGCGCCGATGGCCTTGTGTGGATTGATGAACTCCATGCTCTGCACGCCGGTGTCAAAGCCCTTCAAGGCTCGTTTTCCTTGCCCTTTGACGGTTGGTTACTGCGCAACGGCGAAGCCATCAGCATTGAAGCGGCCACCGTGGCCGGAGACATCCGCAGCCTGCTGAAAAACGTCCTCCATCTGGGCACGGAGGTTGAAGTGACCCCCTACGGTTGCTGTCCGCCCGTGTGGGTGAGTCCCCTTGCGATTACAGGTGAATAGCTAAACCTGCATCAAGTCGAGACTACGGGAGGTGCCCAAGCGGGTGGCACCGGCATCAATGAGTTCAAGGGCTTGCTCCCGGGTACGAATGCCGCCAGAGGCCTTAATGCCCACGCGATCGCGACTCAGGCGCTTGAGAAGACGCACATCCGCAACCGTGGCACCACCGCGCCAGCCCGTACTGGTTTTCAGGAAAGCCACCCCAGCATCCAAGCAAATATCCACCGCCAGTTGCTTTTCTTCCGCCGTCAGCACTGTGGTTTCCAAAATTGCCTTGACGGTCACCCCCGTTTCAGCGCAGATTGGGGCAATATCGCGATAGACGGCCTCGGTGTTTCCCTCCTTGAGCCACCCCAAGTTAATGACCACATCCAACTCTGTCGCACCACTGTCAACCGCCTCCTGCGCCTCATAGAGTTTCGTGGCACTGGTGTGGGCACCGCTGGGAAAGCCAATAACAGTACACACTTTTACAGGTGTGCGATGGAGCAACTCGACTGCCGTCTTCACCCATACGGGCATGACACAGACGGTGGCAAATTTCCATTGTTCGGCTTCGGCACAGCAACGTTCAATATCTGCTGTGGTTGCCAGGGGGTCAAGCTGGGTATGATCAATGTAGGGTGCAAGGTCAAACAAATCACCTTCCGTCATATGGATTCACCAAGAACAACCCTACTCTTAGTAACTTAAAAATAATAGTAAAAACGGGGACGGAAAATGAGACCTTGGGAGATCGGTTCTCCCACCCCCCACCTAAAATTCACCCTTGCTAGATTAAAACTAGGCTATCACAGGCACGATGACCTGTTGGCCAGACTACCTTTTGGGAGGACACTCTATGGAGCCAACCATGAACCCTCGCAATCTTCAAGAAAGTGCTGATTCCCTCTGGAACTATCTGCAAAGTTTGGATGCAGAAGTGGTGGCTCGCCTGTCCCGTCCCGCGTCGCCGGAAATGGCCATTGTGATGGAACGCCACATTGGTAACCTGCTGGGCTACTTGCCACCGGAGGGGTTTGAGGTTTCCATTACCACGAATCGGGAGCACCTGGGGCGTCTCTTGGCTTCGGCAATGATGAGCGGTTACTTCTTGCGCGGTGCCGAGCAACGTCTTGAATTCGAGCGATCGCTCCAAGCGGCTGCCCAAGCCGAAGACAGCAAATAACCCATGCCAACGGTACAGGACAGTGGGGGCGGGTATGCACTACCTGCCCTTCGTTTTGCACTTTTACAGTGGTATCAGCAGCAGGGGCGGGATTTACCTTGGCGGCACACTCGCGATCCCTACGCCATCTGGGTCTCAGAAATCATGCTCCAGCAAACCCAAGTGGCCACGGTGATTCCCTACTACCAGCGTTGGCTAGCCACCTTTCCTGGGATCGCCGACTTAGCCATTGCCGACTTGGAAACCGTCCTGAAACTCTGGCAAGGATTGGGCTACTACGCACGGGCACGCCATTTGCACCGAGCGGCTCAACAGATCATGGCCGATCATGGGGGTGAATTTCCCCACACCTACGAGGGCGTGGTGGCATTACCGGGAATTGGTCGTAGTACCGCAGGTGCGATCCTCAGTGCTGCCTTTAATCAGCCACAGCCGATTCTCGATGGCAATGTCAAACGGGTGCTTGCCCGTCTCTATGGACTCACTATCCCCCCCAAGCAAGCAGAAGCCCAACTGTGGCAGTGGTCGGCCCAACTCCTCTGTCCCCAATCGCCTCGCGATTTTAATCAAGCCCTGATGGATCTGGGGGCAATGATCTGTACACCCCGCCAACCCCTATGTCATGCTTGTCCTTGGCAAGATCATTGCTTGGCGCATCGCCACCAGTTAACCCATGAGATTCCTCGCAAAATGAGCCGTTCCCCCTTACCCCACAAAAAGATTGGTGTCGCGGTGATTTGGAATGCGGCAGGTCAGATTCTCATTGATCGGCGGCCACCAACGGGTCTATTGGGGGGACTGTGGGAATTTCCGGGGGGCAAAATTGAACCCAATGAGACAGTTCAGGAGTGTATTCAGCGGGAAATTCGTGAGGAATTGGGCATTGAGATTAGTGTTGGTGAGCATTTGATTGACATTGATCATGCCTACACCCATTTTCGGGTGACGCTCCATGTTTACTACTGCCAGCATCTTTCAGGAAGTCCTCAGCCCTTGGGGTGCGATGCCATCCGTTGGGTAACCCCTGAGGGCTTGGCGCAGTTTCCCTTTCCGAAAGCCAATACTGCAATTATTCAGGCCATTCACGAACGGGGCAGACCCACCGCCTAGGCGTTTTCAACGACACCCTCAGCCGCCGCCTCATCCAAAAACCAAAGGGCGTTGCCAGTAATCAGCCGTGCCGGATAGAGATGGGGATCACCCGTGCCGGCAAAGATATGGCGCAGGGCAGTTTGTTTATTGGCACCGGTCACGAGAAAGAGAATTTGGCGGGCATGGTTAATCAGGGGCACTGTGAAGGTAAGGCGGGGTTGGCCATCTTTGTTGCCCACAGTCATCAGGCGATCGCCCACCGTCAGGGCTGCTGTGTGGGGAAACAGGGACGCCGTATGGCCATCGGGCCCCATACCGAGCAAAATCAGATCAAAGCTGGGAAATTCTCCTTCACGGATGCCAAAGGTTTGGCGCAGGATGTGCTCATAGCGATCGGCAGCCATCTGGGGATCCGCATCCTCCGTTGGCATGGGGTGAATCTGGTTTTTGGGAATCGGTACATGATTGAGCCACGCCTGAAAAGCCATCCCCGCATTGCTGTCGGGATGCTCAAGGGGCACATAGCGTTCATCCCCCCAAAAAATGTGCCACCGTGACCAGGGGGTATCTGCAGAGATAAGGCTTTCATACAACGGTTTTGGCGTGTTGCCCCCGGCAAGGGCAAGCGTAAATTGCCCCTGTTGGGCGATCGCCCCAGTGGCCTGCTCAATAACAAACTGCTTTGCCGCCGCTGTCAGGGCAGCCAAATCCGGAAAAACACGTACATTGGGTGTTGGCATAGAAGAATCATCCTAATTGGAGCGAATCACACCATCGGTCGCCCTACCGAGTCCGCGACTGGACAAGGGATCAGCATTGCCGCGCCAGTTAAACCCATTAATGCGCAAAAGAATTGTCGCTAACTGGCGATCGAGGTTATAGCGAAACACCACCCCATAGGTGCGACGGCTATATTCCACAATAATGTTGGTATCGAAAACTGTGCCAGTGTCCACATTAATCTGCATTTGGGCACCCGCTCGCAGCGGACCGTAAATCTGCTGCAACAGTCCCACATTAAGCACACTAAAGTCAGTAATCCGATCAAAGAGAAAGGGGGAGGATGGCTCACTCAATGTCTGTGTAAATCCCACATCAAAACTGGTGTAGTCAAACCAATTACGAGAAAAATGACCCACTTGACCCCGAAAACCTGCCCCTGCAACTAACGCGGGTTGGGTACTGCCATTGGTATAGTAGTTCGCTACACCGCCCAACTGACTATAGAACTGCAAGAAGGGTTGTACAGGACGGGGGCTATAGCGCAGGCCTTGGGTTCGCGTTGGCGGTGAGGGCGTACCCCGCCAAATGGGCATCACCCAGTTAAGACTTGCAGCAGCTTGAAGACGACCTAGGCTTGGCTTGGGGGGTAGGGAGGGATCATCACTGGCAGCCGTGACATATTGACCTCCCAGAAGATAACTGAGTGCTAGGCCTTGAATTATGGGAATACTTGTACCCCTAAACGCGCCTCCAAAGCTACTCGTAATTTCCTGCTCCCCAAGGGAACGATTAAAAACCCGTTGGCGATAAATGGCAGAAACCGTCAGCAGATTTCGAGCATCAATGGTGTGGAACAAGTCTGCCCCTGCCCGTGACGTACTCGGCCAGTCGCTGGGGTTTAGCGTATTCAAGAAGCCGTAACCGCGCACACGAGTCTGGGGAGTGAACCGATGGCCTAGCTCGATCGCCGCCCCGTAGCTCTTGGCATCAAAGACATCAAAGTTGTTGTTGATGATCCGTTCTAAATAAATGGATGGCAGGAAGGTGATTTGGGTATTGGGGGTGTTGATTGCTCTGTACCGATAGGCCAAAAATACTCCGCCGCGATCGCGCTCGTCATAGCCAAATTCAAAGGGCAGAATTTCATAGGGGCGACCCACGACAAAGCGGCGCAGGACTATAGGCAAAGCCACCCGTTGATCGAAAACAACCCTCCCCTGTCGCACAACTAGGAGAGTTTCATCGGCACTGAGGGGTTCGGCGGTGGCTTCCTGTGCCCGTGCTTCGAGTTCCGGGGGACTAAAGGGATCATTGGTTATGCGTAGATTGGTGGCAAACCAGCGGCGGCCATCAAATTCTAGGCGATCGGCCTCAAAACGCAACCGATCAAACGTTTCCGTCACTTCTGCTTGGGGGTCTGTGCCCTGTTCATCAAGGCCGGGGAGAGGGCTAGGAAAACTGATCAGGCTCAGATCTTGATCCGCCCTAGCGGTATTGACAACGCCGCGAGCATTCGTGAGGGAGCCTTGATCGAGTCTGAGGTTGTATTCTAAGCGATCGCCCTGTAGGACTTGATCGCCACGCCTAATCGTCACATTGCCTTCCGCCACAAGAATTTGGGCGTCAATATCGGTTTGAATGCGATCGGCAGTGAGTTCGGCTTCCTTGAATCGGAGGAAAACATTGCCAATGGCATTAAATAATCGCCGTATCAGGTCAAACTCTTGGCGATCGGCCGTCACCTCTAAGGGCTGGTCACGGACAACGGGCGTTTCTGCCCTGGCCTCCCCAAGGCGGAGGGGGGCTGTAAAATCCAGTGTTGGCCTGGGGATGACCGGCGTTGTACTGCTGAGATCAGGGGCTACCGTTGTTCCCAATAAATCCGCTTGTGATGCACCGCTGACCTCAGTAATTTCTGCGGGTTGTGTCGGGGGGGGCAAACTAGCAAAAAGGGGTAAGAACAACAACGGCCAAACTTCCTCACGACCACTGCCTAGTTACGTTACCCGATGCCCGCCCCCTTTGGCGAGGATTACTCAAGATCCTTGCGCTTAGGGTTACGAGCTGGGTCACCCGAGAGGAACCCGAAAACAAACAGCAGGACAAAGAAGGTCACAACGATATAAACGGTAATTTTGAGTGTTTCCATGATGTTGTCGTTTTTCGTAGCGTCACCTTCTGATCATACGGGATGAGGGACTCCCTCGCATCCCCTAGAATACTTGGCTTTTTGTCGCATCCGACAGCGTGGGAATTTCGGCATAGATGCCGCGCACAGACTGAATCACTGCATAAACGACGCCAATCACCGTGGCAATAAAGACAAAGTTAAAGAGTACTTTAATCAGTAGATCAAAACTAGCAACGCGGATCAGTAGTTGTACCAGTAGTTGGACAATAAACAGCACAATCCCCATCAGCAGTGCCTGCATCGTGTTGTAACGAATAAAGAGACTCACACGGTTGTTGCGCACCACCAGCAGGTACAACAGCATAAAAACAAGTAACCCTGCAAAGGGAATCGAATAGATCAAGGCGACGGGCAGTACCACCAACACCAGTGCTTGCAGTGGCGGAAACAGCTCAAATAAGAAGCCGCCAAAGGGCATAACGTAAAAGAGCGGTAGCAAATACGCCAAGCTGGCAAAAATCCGATCCAGGACAGTGGTGGTGGCACGCCAAGTCATGGGGTTCTCCTTGCAGTTGTGACAGTTATCGGCTCATCACCTGCATAATTAGTTCAGGGGGAATCATATTGCATTCCACGGCTTTGCTAATCAAAGGTGGTCCGACCCGCGAGGCAATGATGGATTGCAGATCGGGGCTGTTTTTAATTGAGAGCATGACTGCACCAATGATCGAGTTGGGATCGAGTGCTGGGCTACTTCCCTCGGTGGGCAACATTTTGATTAGTTTCCCAATGTCGCTACAGCTTGACCTGGCAACATACTTGGCAAGGGAATCACTCACTTGCTGAACCGTGGTTTTCATCATTTCCGGCGGCAGAGGGCTGGCGGCTTGAGCACGCACGGGCTGACTTGTGCCCAATGTCATGAGGGCACCAACAAGGAGAGAGAAGCTGCTAACAGATAGGCTAATGCTTACGGTACGCTTGGGCAAATGCCTACGGCATGCTTGCACGATTTGCAACATAGTAAACCTCAATATTTCAACAATTTTTTATGTCACTAGGGCAGGCAAACTAGTTGGGACGCTCCTCAATCACCCGATCAATCAGGCCGTAGTTTTTTGCCTCTTCGGCGGACATGAAGAAGTCGCGATCCATATCCCGCTCGATTTTTTCGAGGGGCTGGCCGGTATGGTAGGCGTATAGCTCATTGAGTTGTCGCCGTACCCGTAAAATTTCGCGCGCTTCGATTTCAATGTCCGTTGCTTGGCCACGGGTACCGCCAGAGGGCTGGTGAATCATGATGCGGGAGTGGGGGAGTGCCAACCGTTTGCCTTTGGTACCGGCTGCAAGGAGGAAAGACCCCATCGAGGCAGCCAGACCCACACAAATAGTGACGACATCGGATTTAATATGTTGCATCGTGTCATAGATTGCCATGCCGGCGGTGACGGAGCCACCAGGGGAGTTGATGTAGAGCATGATGTCTTTGCCCGGATCTTCGGAGTCAAGGTAGAGCATCACCGCCACAATTTGGTTGGCAATCTCATCATCGACTTCTTTACCAAGGAAAATAATCCGCTCGCGATAGAGACGGTTGTAGATGTCAATCCACTGGGTGTAGGGTTCACCGGGCATGCGGTAGGGGACTTTGGGTACTCCGATGGGCATAGAATCCTTCCACGCTGAGCTATCAACGCCGCAACCTGAGCCATGAAGGCGGCTTTTCTCCCTGATTCTAACCTATTCCTAGGGCCTTCGCTCTAAACCTGGCAGAGGCAGAGGGCAAACCACTGCTGAGGATCAGTAAAGGCGTTGATCCATCGAAATCCAGCAGCCGTTAATGCTTCCTTGAGGGTAGCAAGATCAAACTTGCGGGAAATTTCGGTGAGAATCGGTTCACCCACAGTAAAAGTGCACAGAAAATCAAGAGCAGCTAAGGTAACGGTTTGCCTCTGTTGCGAATCGAGATACATTTCAATTTGCTGGGCAATTGGGTTATAGATGGCGCGATGGGCAAAGGCTGCGGGCTGAAAGTTTCCTTGAAAGCGCCAGTTGAGGTGATGGAGGATATTGCGGTTAAAAGCAGCCGTCACCCCTTGGGCATCGTTGTAAGCAGGGAGCAAAATGCTGGTGTCTTTGATCAGATCTACGCCCAGCAGGAAATAGTCCCCGTCCCTAAGAACCCGATAAATCTGTTGAAAAAGGGTCTGGCATTCGCTGGGGGAGAGATTGCCAATGGTGCTACCGAGAAAGCAGAGCAAGCGGCGGGGTGCCAAGGGGGGGGGTAGGTGCTCTAAGCCCACTTGATAGGTGCCGACAAGACCATGAATACTGAGCTGGGGATAGTCGGCAAGAAGAGTCATGGCGCTAGTTTTGAGGATCGAGCCACTGACATCAATGGGACGATAGTAAAGCCGAGGTTGTACGTGGGCATAGGCCGATAGGAGAAGGCGAATCTTGCGATCGCTGCCACTGCCAAGTTCCACGAGTTCACAGGCGCCCGTGAGTTGGGCGATCGCCCCGGCGGCGGTTTCTAAAATGCCCAATTCTGTACGGGTGGGGTAGTATTCTGGCAGCTCACAGATTTGCTCAAAGAGGCGCGATCCCGCAGCATCGTAGAAGTAGTAGGAGGGAAGGGACTTGGGTTGCTGAGTCAGACCTCGGATGACATCTTGGCCGTCCCGTTCTGTGGCGAGACTGGGTAAGTGGGTCAGGTGCAGGCGATCGCTCACAGGGAAAGCGGCTCCAGAATGTGCAGACCTTAGGATATTTTAGCCTTTAGCTGCTGCTCCAAACGCCGTCCCCACCACGCGATCGGTAAACTCATCAGCAGGTAGAGGATGAAGGCCAGCGCATAGAGGGGAAATGGATTGCTACTGTTGCGAATCACCCATACCCGCATCACCGAGGTTAGATCCACCCCAGCGATCACACTGACAATGGCCGAATCCTTGAGCATGTAGATAAAGTCATTGACTAGGGGTGGGATCACAATTTGAATGGCTTGAGGCAAAATGATGCGCACAAATCCCTGTTGTTGACTCATGCCTAGGGAGAGGGCAGCTTCCCGTTGACCCACATCCACCGCTTGCAGGCCGGCACGAAAGACCTCTGCTTCATAGGTGCCATAGTTGAGCGCCAGGGCTGTCACCCCTGCTGTCCACGCATTCACCCAAGTCGCGAGATTCATCTGGGCTAATACTGCACCGATGCCGTAGTAGAGCAGGAGCAGTTGGGTGATCATGGGGGTATTGCGCATTAGCTCAATAAAGCCAAGAGCTGGCCAGCGCAGAAACAGAAAGGGGGAGGTGCTCATGGCTGCGAGGACAATGCCTAGCAACACTGCCAAGGGAAAAGAGATGCCACAGTAAATGAGTGTATTTAGTGCCCCCTGCAAAAAGGCGGGCAGGGCAGCTTGGATCAGTTCCATCGAAGAGGTTGGGTTACGTCTGTTGCTACTGCCTAAACGATACCAATTTGGGTCTGTTGATCATTCCACATTTTCCATTTTTCGTAGATGCGGCGTAATGTGCCGTCCTTCTTGAGGATGTCGAGGGCTTGATCCACTTCTGTTTTGAGGGTTTCTCCTTTGGGGTTGTTCTTGTTAAAGGCAATCACATAGTTATTCAAAAAGATCGGGACACCAATTGGGCGCAGGCTATTGTTCACCGTGCCCCCTGGACCGGCGCCAAGAACGTAGTAGGCGACAATCGGATAGTCTAGCATCACGGCATCAATGCGCCCTTGGGCGAGATCATCAAAGGGCAGGTTGCCATCGTAGGCACGGGTTTTAAGGTTTTTGTCCCTTTCAAGAATTTCTTGGGCTTTGTAGCCAATGCCAGTACCGACAGTCATGCCAGCCAGATTGGCTAGTGTGACTTCACTAGTGGCAGTGTATTGCTCAAAACGGGGGTCATTGGCTCGGACAACGATCTGTTGACCATAGCGATAGTAGGGCTGGGAAAAGAGTTGGGTGCGATTGCGATCGGTGGTGATTTCCCAACCGTTGAGAATCATGTCAAAGCGATTGGCGGCAAGGGCTGCGGACAGTTGATCGTAGGCGGTGGCAACGAATACGGCGTTGACCCCCATCAGTTGGGCGATCGCGTCGGCAATTTCCACCTCAAAGCCAATCAACTTACTGGGATCAACTGGGTCGTAAAAAACGTAGGGAGCACCACTAATAGCCTCAGCACCCCAAGCCAATGTACCGGGATTAAGTAGGCCATTGCTGGAGACGGTGCCCGTAGTTGAGGTTCCAGAGGTCGAATCCACATTGCCGGCACAGGCCGTGAGTAGGGTTTTACTGCCTGTGGCGATCGCGATCGCCTCGATCCCCTGCGCCAAACGGTGCAAAAACGTACGACGCTGCAGTCCCATAGCGTTTTCCTCACATCAGGCTGATCTTGAATTTAGAGTTATCAATTGATCAACTCTGACTCAGTTTAGTTTCTATCGCTACCGCTGCCAAGACTACGACGTTTTGTCACTGTTTGGAAGGCGTAAATAATATCTCCTTCCTGCCATTGCTGAAAATCCTCCAAGCGCACACCACACTCGTAGCCCGCTGCAACTTCGCGGACATCATCCTTCATGCGTTTGAGCGAACTCAAGATGCCTGTGTGAATCACGTTTTGCTGGCGCAGCACCCGTACTTTGCAGTTGCGCACGAGCTTCCCATTGAGGACATAACAACCGGCCACAGCCCCTTTGCTGAGGGGGAAGATAGCTCGCACTTCAGCTTGACCCAGTTCTTCCTCGACCAGTTCGGGTTCGAGCATCCCCTCCATTGCCCCTTGAATATCATCGAGGAGCTTATAGATGATGTTGTATTCGCGGACATCAACGTTGTGCTGCTCAGCCGCTTGGCGTGCCCCTGAGGCAAGGGTAGTATTAAAGCCAATGATAACGGCACTACTGGCGGCGGCAAGGTCAACATCGGTTTCGGTAATTTCGCCGGGGGCAGCCAACAAGACTCGCAACTGTACTTGATCTTGGGGCAGTTGGTTGAGAGCCGCCAAAATCGCCTCGACGGAACCTTGAACGTCGGCTTTGAGAATGAGATTGAGTTCCTTGAGTTCCCCTTCGCGGGCTTGACTGGACAACGAGGTCAGGGAGACCCGCCGGGCGGCGGCGGCTTGGGCAAGGCGGGATTGGCGTTGAGCGGCGGCTCGCTCCTCCGCAAGGGCACGGGCGGCTTTTTCATCGCTGAGGACTTCAAATTCATCCCCGGCAGCAGGGACATCCGCCAGACCCAAGACTTCGACGGCAAAGGAGGGGGTTGCTGCCTCGACACGCTGTCCGCGATCGTCAATCATGGCGCGAACCCGACCAAAACAGGCACCTGCCACCAGAATATCGCCGACCCGCAGGGTACCGTTTTGTACCAGCAATGTGGCTACAGGTCCCCGTGCCCGATCCAAGTGGGCTTCAATGACGGTGCCTTTGGCGGGGCGATCGGGATTGGCGTAGAGATCCTCCACTTCAGCGACGAGCAGGATCATTTCTAGGAGGGTATCGAGATTTTGCTGTTGCAGGGCACTGACGGGCACCATAATGGTGTCGCCCCCCCACTCTTCAGGCACCAAGCCGTATTCGGTAAGTTCCTGCTTGACCCGCTCTGGTTGGGCAGACTCTTTGTCAATTTTGTTAATGGCGACAATGATCGGCACTTTAGCTGCCCTGGCGTGGCTAATGGCTTCAATGGTTTGGGGTTGCACCCCATCATCGGCAGCAACCACGAGAACGGCAATATCGGTGACCCGTGCCCCCCGTGCCCGCATGGCGGTAAAGGCTTCGTGACCAGGGGTATCGAGAAAGACCACCTGATGTTTCTCGCCGTTGTGTTCGACATCCACGTGGTAAGCACCAATGTGTTGGGTGATGCCGCCTGCTTCCCCTTGGGCAACTTTGGCATTGCGAATGGCATCGAGAAGGCTGGTTTTGCCATGATCCACGTGACCCATAATTGTGACCACGGGTGGACGCCGTTGCAGGTGATCGAGGTCGCTCGACTCGAGCATTTCGGTGACTTTTGTGGCCTCGGCTTTGTGCTGTGTCGTTTCCACCGTAATCCCCAATTCCTTGGCCACGAGTTCAATCGTTTCCATCTCAAGGGTTTGGTTGATGGTGGCGGCAATTCCCTTAAAGAAGAGGATTTTAATGATTTCCGCTTCGGGACGACGCACTAAACTGGCCAACTCCTGCACTGACATCGGGCCTTCAATCGTAATGTGATCGGGCGGTGGTGCTTCGGCTGGCTCTTCATGACGGCGATCGCGCTGGCGGGGTTGTTTTTTCTCGCTGCTTTTTTCAGTTTTCGCCGCTGGTGTAATGGGACGGGCGGGACGAGGCGCCTTGGGCTTGGGTGGCCGTTGCAGGGATTGACTGACATCGACCGTTACTTGGTGTACCCCGACCAAACGGCTGGTGAGTTCCAGTTCTTCCTCTTCGTCAATGATTTCTTCGCGCAACTTGACGACGCGGGAGGATTTCCGTTTGTTTTCCTCATCATCAAAGTCTTTGTGACGGTGGCGGTCTTTGATGACTTTGCTAGCGGACTTGTCATCGAGTACCTCAACGGTTTCGGTGACGGGCTTCGGTGGATTCGGTGCCCGCAGGACTGGGGCAACGGGTTTGGGTGGCGGTTGTAGCTCTGGTAAAGCTGGCTTGGGGGCCATTCCCGGGGGCTTGACGGGTACCGGGGGAACTGCCCGCTGGACAATTTCGATGCGATCTTGACTGCTGGGTTTCGCGGGCGCGATCGCCACTTTTTCTTTTTTAGGGGGTTCCTTTAGCTCTTTGCGGGGCGAGGGAGCCGCAGCGACTTTTTCCACTTTCTTGGTCGGGCGAGCGGGCGGGGGAACTAAAGTAGGCGCTGGACGCGGTGGTGTCGGTTCGGGTTTTGCGGGAGGTGTAGGGGGTTTGGGCGCCACAGGTTCCACTGGCTTGGTGGCAACTGGCGCAGGGGGTTGCGGTGCCTGGGGACGAGCGGGAGGTTGTTGTAATTGAGGCTTGGGCGCTTCTGGCATCTCAGAGCGGGGTTGAGTGTGCACAGCAACAATTTGCTGTGTTTTTGGAGGGGCTGGGGCTTTCTTCACAGGAGGAGGTGTTTTTGAAACTTTACGGGGAGAGGCACTATGGGGTTGATAGGTTTTGGCAGCTTCGCGAATGCGATCGGCATCGGCATCGGAAATTGTGCTGCTGTGACTTTTATAGGCAATTCCCAACTGTTCACAGATCGCCAATAAATCTCGATTATCTAGGTTGAGCTCTTTTGATAGGTCATAAATGCGAACTTTACCAATACTCATGCTGTCTCTCAAAGGCTCTGAAATCTCTACGAAAGGGCAAACGGTAGGGCGATCGCTCAGGTAAAGGCTACCGTCAAGGTGAAATTAACGGGTTTTAAGGGATGGGCTGGGGCAACTCACTCAACAACAATCTCAAGAGTCGGGGCTAAACAACTATTATTAACGATCTTAGTAGGGATTGATCAGGGCAACAGCCCTAAGGGGGGATCAATTTCAATTCTTCGGGCTGCTAGATCAACCACCGGCACGATGGCTGGCACAAAGGGAATATACACCGATCGGGGGGCTTTGTGCGCTGGGTCGAGTAACTGCACTTCTAGTAGGTCATTGCCCGCATTGACCAAGCCCACCACTTCGCCAACCCGCTCACCTTGGTGATACACGGCGAGTCCAATCAAGTCCATGAGGTGGTATTCATTGGCTGCAAGGGGTGGGCGATCGCTGGCGGGGACTAAAATTTCTGCCCCCTTGAGTGCCTCCGCTGCGGTGCGATCGCTGACTTCCGCAAAGGTAACGACAAACTGTTCAGCACGGGGTAAAAATCGCCCCCGCACGAGGGTAACCGCATAGGGTTGGGGCTGCCGAAGGGATCGCAACCAACGAGAACCCGCCACTGTAAAGCGTTCGGGAAAATCGCTAAAGGGCTTGACCTTGACCGCCCCCCGCAGGCCGTGGGCACCGACAATTTGGCCGATACAGAGCCATTCACTCGTTTCAGGGAAGGGGATCACCATAGGCCGTCCAAGCCAACTTGAGTAAGCCGTTCATAATTGCTGTGGCAACGCTCACGCCCCCCTTGCATCCCTTAATGGAGATGTGGGGCACCCAAGACTTTTGCAGGCGATCCAAAATGGGAGGGAGAAAATTGGGGGCAGCGTCAATAATTAAGGCAGGGCGAATTTCCTGAGCCTCCACTAAGGTCAGGAGGGGTTCTAGGACTGAAGGATCACTACTGATAACAAAAATGGCTGTGGGATGGCGTCGTGCCAAGGTTTCTACACCAAAGGCAATGCGGGACTTTTCCTGCTGCGGACGGGTGAAGGTTTCTGCTCCACAGTAAATGGGATTGCCAAAGGTATTTTGAGTGTAGGAGAGCACCCCCACCTGCACCATCGTCACATCCACCACAATCGGGGTATGAGCGGCAAGGGCAGCCACACCGGATTGCAGGGCCTGCTCTGAATAGACAATCAAATTCAGATATTCTAAATCCCCCGTTGCATAAATCACACGGCGCGTAATATCGTACTGTGCTGGACTCAGGTTGTGCCCGGCCAGCAACTGATCAATCAGACGTAATTGCGCAACATCAAAATGGTGCCATTCCATCAAAGGTGCCGGAGTTAGGGATTAATCAATATACCAACAACGTTTTTCCCCCACTAGACGCAGGGTTGGAGTGCCACCCTCTAGTGTACGGGGCGATCGCCCGATTGCATACATGCTGTGGCGATCCACGATTTCAGCGAGACTGGTATGCTGGAAACAGTGTCCTTAAACTTGTGCCACTGTGTCTCAGATTCTCTGTCCTGTCCCGGCAGATCAACGACCGATCAACGAATATCGTGACCTCAAAGCCTCTTGGTTTTTTGAATGGTCGAGTTGGCCGCGTCCGCGTTTTCAACGGCGTTTGGCATTGCTGTGGGGGATGGCTTGGCTAGTCAGTGGACCGGTGGCGATCGCCAGCTTTTCTCTGAAAGAGGCACCCATTCACACGTTCTTGGCCGGTGCCCTAGGCGCCAATTTCCTGCTGTTACTCATTCTCCTGCGCCTTGTGTTGGGTTGGGCCTACGTCGGCGATCGCCTGCAACGTCCCACCGTGGTTTATGAAGAAACGGGCTGGTATGACGGTCAAGAATGGCAAAAGCCCGAAGCGGAATTGGCTCAAGATCGCCTGATCTATACCTACGAGTTGCGCCCGATTTTGCAACGGTTACAGGTGACCCTTTTGGCACTCGTGCTCTTTTCGTTGGGACTGGCCCTTGCTTGGGCACTCCTGTAGCTACTGCTGCTATTGTTGCTCATTTACCCGCATGACCGAATCTATGTCCAAACGCACCCAAGCCCCTGCCCTCGATGTTTGCTTACTGCGGGAAGGGATTGTTGAGTCGCGCCACCATGCCCATGCCGTTGTCTGTGATGTGCGGGGGCGAATTCTTGCCCTTGCGGGAAACGCTGAAACCGCTGCTTTTATCCGCTCTGCCCTCAAGCCCTTTCAAGCCTTGGCAGTGACCACCACGGGCACGATGGAGCGGTTTGACTTGAGCGATCGCGACCTCGCCATTATCTGTAGCTCTCACCAAGGCCGTATTGAGCAAGTACGCCAAGTCTTTAATATTCTCTGGCGTGCTGATGTGGATCCCACCGCTTTGCAATGTCCCGTTCCCCCCGGCCGCCAAGGGGCACTCCAACACAACTGTTCGGGTAAACACGCGGGAATGCTAGCGGTTTGTCAACAGCGCAATTGGCCATTGGCAAGCTATCTCCACAAAAATCACCCCGTTCAGACCCTGATCCTCTCCAAGGTGGCGGAACTACTGAAGATGCCCGCCGCAGAATTTATCTGTGCCCACGACGACTGTGGGGCGCCCACGTACTTGATGCAGCTGGTGCAGATGGCTACCCTTTACGGCCAACTGGCCTCGGGCAATGACTGGGCAATGGAGCGCGTCGTTCGTGCCATGACTCACCATCCTGATTTTGTTGCCGGAGTCGGTGCCTTTGATAGCGAGCTAATGCGCCTCACGGAGGGGGAAATCCTCAGTAAGTCTGGAGCTGAGGGGATTCAGTGTGTGGGTCGTGTGGGCGAAGGCATGGGATTGGCAATTAAGGTCAGCGATGGCGCCAAGCGTGCCAAATATGCCGTTGCCATTCAACTTTTGAAGCAACTGGGCTGGATTACCCCCAGTGTGGCGGAAACCTTGGGGGAGCAGTTTCTGATTCCCAACCAATTTACCCGTCTCGAGGTGAATGGTGAACTGACCTTTGCCTAGGGGGCTAAATTCCAGACTGATAAGCTCTCCCTTGGGTTATGATTTGTATTCAATTTTATTTTAGTGAGCACGGAGGCTGTTGTGGCTGTCACAGCAAATGTCGGAACCATCTTTCCTGTGGTGTGGGCGGGCGATCGCGTGCAATTAATCGACCAAACCCGCTTGCCAGAACAGTATGAACTCAAGGACATCACCACCGCAGCGGAGATGGCCATCGCCATTCGGACAATGATTGTCCGGGGTGCACCAGCGATTGGTGTGGCAGCCGCTTTTGGCATGGTCTTAGGGGCACGGGAATACACGGGGAGCGATCGCGAGGGCTTCTTGGCTCACCTGGAGAATGTCGCTTCCGAATTGCGGCAAACCCGCCCGACGGCAGTGAATTTATTTTGGGCCATCGATCGCATGCTAGGGGCAGCCCAGCAGGCCACAGCCACCCTTGAGGAACTCCAGCATCACCTTCTTGAAACCGCCCAAACCATTGCCCGTGAAGATGTGCAAACCTGTCAAGCCATTGGTGAAAACGGCCTTAGTATCCTGCCGACAACTCCCGAGAAGTTGCGCTTGCTCACCCACTGCAATGCCGGTGCCCTAGCGACAGCAGGCTATGGAACAGCGTTAGGGGTGGTTCGTGCGGCTTGGGCGGCGGGTCGCTTGGAGCGGGTTTATGCCGATGAAACTCGTCCCCGCCTTCAGGGAGCTAAATTAACCGCTTGGGAATGTGTGCAAGAGGGGATTCCCGTCACCCTGCTTGCGGATACGATGGCGGCGCACTGTATGCAGCGGGGGATGATTGATGCGGTGGTGGTGGGTGCCGATCGCATTGCCCTGAATGGAGATACCGCCAACAAAATTGGCACCTATAGTGTTGCCCTTGCTGCCAAAGCCCATAACATTCCCTTCTTTGTCGCCGCACCCCTTTCTACTATTGACACCAAAATTGCCACTGGAGCGGAAATTCCCATTGAGGAGCGACACCCCCAAGAAATTTATCAGGTGGGGTTTAGCCGCATTACACCCGCTGGCGTGGATTTTTATAATCCTGCCTTTGATGTCACCCCTGCCCATTTAATTAGCGGCATTATCACGGAGCTAGGGGTTTTTGCTCCCGCTGACCTCGCACGGGGTATTGGTGCAGCAGCAGGTTAACGACGACAGACCGCACGGGCAATGTCACCCGCTATCGTGCCGGGAGGATAGCTTTTTGTCCCAGTCCACTCCCAACCGTAATAATCACTCTTAACATCGTAGGGATTACAGGAGGCGGTTGCCTGATGCCAGTAATCGTCTCCAACGGTCGAGAGGCTAAAATCCACTTGGATAAAAGCGACGGGAATGCATATCTACCGTATAAACACGGCCTCTACTGTCGCGAGCCACTTTCACTTCCATTTCTGCCAAAACAGGGGGGGCGATCGCCAGACCTAGGCTTAAAGTTGCTGTCCCCAGAAGGGCAACAGGTGTCCGAAACATGGTCAGAAACCTCTTTCTTTGTTAAGACGATCGTAGCAACTGTGCTAAAACATCGTTATTCTCAGTTCAAAAAGCTTTATAGAAAAAATGATTTCCTCACCATCCTCTTTAAGTACAACCGACCTCAACGCCCTTGCTGAACGCATCCGTATGGCGGCTGACCAAGCCAATGGAAATGTCCACGACCTGTTGGCACTGCTGCGCCTTTTGGAGCAATTGCACCGTGAAATTTGTGACAATCAGTTTCAAGCGGCCTTGCCCACCAACCGCCAAGCGCTCTATAAATTGCTGCGGGATATTGAAACCAATGGCGGCTGGCCCTACATTCCCCGCAAACGCCTAGCGTCCTTTTTGGGGGCGATTCAAGAGGAATCCGACAGTCGTGAATGTTGAACGCTGGCTGATCCGCCAAGAGCCGCAGTGGCTAGAGCTAGAACAACTCCTCAACCGTGCTGAGACAGAGGGGATTCAGGGGCTATCGGCAACGGAGATTTGCCGCCTCAGTCAGTTGTACCGCTTGGTCAGTGCAGATTTGGCGCGGGCAAAAACTCGCCGCTTGGGCAGTAGCATCGTCAGCTATTTGCAGGGTCTCACCTTGCGGAGCTACAGCCAAGTCTATCAGGGGCAGCGCTCCCAAGATTGGCGCAAAGTTTGGTGGTTTTTCCAGCGGGGCTTCCCGGCAGTGGTCCAGCAAACATGGGCCTATACTGCCTTTGCCTTCGGGGTCTTTCTGGTGGGGGCCGCAATCGCTTGGTGGTATGGGTGGAGCGATCGCCAATTTTTGGAACTGATCGTGCCCTCAGATATTCTGTCCCTCGTAGAAGAGGAGGGCAAGCTGTGGATGGGGTCAATTGTGGGTGTCGAACCCTTCGCCTCCAGTGCGATTATGACCAATAACCTGAGTGTTGCTTTTGCAACGCTGGCGGGAGGAATCCTAGGGGGGCTAGGAACCCTCTATATCCTGTGGAACAATGGCTTACATATGGGGGCAATCGCTGCCCTTGTGGCGCAAAACAACCTAGAGTATCCCTTTTGGGCGTTTGTCAGTCCCCATGGTGCCTTGGAGTTGCCCGCCATTTTTCTAGCCGGTGCTGCGGGTCTGTTGCTGGGGCAGGCGGTTCTTTTTCCGGGGCGATACCGCCGCTTTAGCGCTTTGAAGCGCAATGGTGCCTTAGCCGCGCAACTCATGTTTGGAATTGTACCCCTACTGGTGACTGCGGGTATAATTGAGGGCTTCTGGTCGCCCAATCCGCTGATTCCCAACAGTGTGAAGTATCTTTCTGGTCTAGGCTTGTTTGCTGCTTTAGGGTTTTATTTGGCTTGGCCTCTGGAGCGATCGTCCACGGGTGAGGGAAAATAGAAGGATGCTCTATTGACGTTTAGGCCGATCGCGAGAACACTATGGCAGAAAACTGGCGCAGTCGCATCATTACAGAAGGCGTTCAACGCACCCCCAACCGAGCCATGCTGCGAGCCGTGGGCTTTGGCGATGAGGATTTCAACAAGCCCATTGTTGGGGTGGCCAGTGCCCACAGTACGATTACCCCTTGCAATATGGGGATTGCCGCCCTTGCCAGTCGCGCCGAAGCAGGCATTCGTGCAGCGGGGGGGATGCCGCAGTTGTTTGGCACAATTACGGTCAGCGATGGTATTTCCATGGGCACGGAGGGGATGAAATACTCCTTGGTCTCGCGAGATGTGATTGCTGATTCGATTGAGACCGCCTGTAATGCCCAAAGTATGGATGGGGTGCTGGCGATCGGCGGCTGCGACAAAAATATGCCCGGCGCGATGATTGCCATGGCACGGATGAACATTCCCGCCATTTTTGTCTATGGCGGCACGATTAAGCCTGGTCACTGGCAGGGTCAAGACCTTACGGTTGTTAGTGCCTTTGAAGCCGTGGGTCAGTTTAGTGCCGGCAAAATGGATGAGGCGACGCTCCATGCCATTGAACACCATGCCTGTCCGGGAGCCGGTTCCTGCGGCGGTATGTTCACGGCCAACACAATGTCCTCAGCCTTTGAAGCCATGGGCATGAGCCTAATGTACTCCTCAACGATGACGGCGGAGGATGCTGAAAAAGCTGACAATACAGAGCTAGCGGGCAAGGTGCTGGTGGAGGCGATTCGCAAGAATATTCGACCGCGCGATATTATCACCCGCAAATCCATTGAAAATGCCCTCAGTGTGATTATGGCGATCGGTGGCTCGACAAATGCCGTGCTGCACTTTCTGGCGATCGCCCACAGTGCCGAGGTTCCCCTCACCATTGATGACTTTGAAACCATTCGCCAACGGGTGCCTGTCCTCTGCGACCTCAAGCCCTCCGGTAAATACGTCACTGCGGATCTACATCGGGCAGGGGGCATTCCCCAAGTGATGAAAATGCTCCTCAATGCTGGTTTGCTCCACGGGGATTGCCTAACGATTACGGGGGAAACCATTGCCGAGCGGCTGCGGGATGTGCCCGATACCCCCGATCCCAACCAAGATGTGATTCGTCCGTTTGACAAGCCTCTCTACGCCACCGGCCACCTGACCATTCTCAAGGGCAATTTAGCCAGTGAGGGTGCTGTGGCCAAAATCTCTGGGGTGAAAAATCCCCAAATTACTGGGCCGGCCCGCGTCTTTGACTCCGAGGAAGCCTGTCTTGATGCCATTCTTGCCGGCAAGATCAATCCCGGCGATGTCATTGTCATTCGCTATGAAGGCCCTGTTGGTGGTCCCGGGATGCGGGAAATGCTGGCTCCCACCTCTGCCATTATTGGTGCCGGTTTAGGGGATAGTGTTGGCCTCATTACCGATGGTCGCTTCTCTGGTGGTACCTATGGCATGGTCGTGGGTCACGTGGCTCCAGAGGCGGCGGTGGGTGGGACGATCGCCCTGGTGGAGGAGGGAGACTCGATCACCATTGATGCCCATCAGCGGCTGCTGCAACTGAATGTCAGTGAGGAAGAACTGGCAGCGCGGCGGGCTAAATGGCAGCCCCCGGCGCCGCGCTATACCCGTGGGGTGTTGGCCAAGTATGCCAAACTGGTGTCTTCTAGTAGTCTGGGGGCGGTGACCGATCGCTTTGTTTAGAGGTGGCTAATTCCTGCAAAAAGGCCTCGATACCAGCGCGATCGCTCGTTTGGCGCGGATAAACCATAGGGGGGCGTTGTAGTGTAATCAGCTTCACCCCCAGCTCACGGGCAAGGGTCTGCTTGATCTGCTCACTCTCAGTACCCGAGGCCTTGGTCACCACCGCTGTAATCTGCCACTGTTGCCAAAGGGCGCGTTCGAGCTCGAAGGACACAGGTGGGAAAATGGCAACTAACCGCTGGCGATCAAACCCGGCCGCTAGGGCAGTTTCTAGGGCAGTGACTGTGGGTAAAATCCGTGCAAAGAGCGTTGCTTGACGCTGGAGAGGGGCAAAGGACGCCAACTGTTTTACCCCCACGGTCAACAATACCCGCTCCCCCACCAACAGATGACTTTGCAGCAGCGTCGCTACATCTGTATAGATACCCGTTACTTGGGGCAAATTTGGGCGTTCAAACCGCAGGTAAGGCAGCCCCAGTTCTCGGCTGATCTCAATAGCAAGGGCAGAGATGGCAACTGCAAAGGGATGGGAGGCATCCACAATCCCCTGAATAGAGTGTTGCTGAATTAACTCGCGGGCGTGGTCAGGGGTCAAGCGCTCAACATGGCACGTAAGCAATGGATGGGCTGCATAAAGGCCAGAGGCGGCTGGTGTCGTTACGCTCACCCAGCAAGGAAACCCTTGGCAGAGGATTAAATCGGCAATCCAGCGACTCTCATGGGTGCCGCCAATCAGCCAAATCGTCCCCCTCACCTAGCCCAGCAGTGCGCGGCGAAAGTTTTCCCGATAGGACTTATTCACGAGCAGTGGCAGCCACAGCACACTGAGCATAAAGCGCGATTGTGTGTAGTACGTGCGGTGAAACCCTTGCCAAAAGCGCAGGGCAATTAAGAAGTAGAGAACAATTGCCCCAAGACCGAGGAGTTCCATAGAGAGGTTGGTGAATTTGAACTACCACTTCCACATTACTGGATTTTCCGGATCAAGGGTGGCGATGACTGGCTGGCTAATTTCATCGAGCATGGCCAAAATCGACTCATCTAAGTGGAGGTCAGCCGCTTTGATATTTTCTAGCACCTGCTCTGGATGGCGGGCACCAACAATGGCACAGGTTTGTGGTTGATGGAGTAGCCACGCCAAGGCTAAATTCCCTAGCGTCGTGCCCAAGCTGGTGGCAATGGGCTTCATCAGTTCAATCGCCTCGAGGGCACGGGCGTAGGTTTCCCCCTGAAAGAGTTGGTTTTTGGCACGGTTATCGTCGGGATCAAACTGGTGGCCGGGGCCAAAGCGACCCGTGAGTAACCCTTGGGCCAGGGGGGAGTAGGCCAAAATGCTAATGTCGTGCTCAATGCAGAAGGGAATTAATTCTCTTTCTGCCCAGCGCCAAAAGAGGGAATAGGGGGGCTGGATGCTGTCAATGCGTCCGTACTGCATTGCCTCAGCCAGTTGGGCACGGGAAAAGTTGGAGACACCAATGGCACGGATTTTGCCGGCGACTTTCAACTCCACCATTGCCTGCATGGTTTCCTCAATGGGCACGATTTCTGAGCCAAAGGAACCGGCTGGCCAGTGAATTTGGTAGAGATCAATGTAGTCGGTGTTGAGGTTGCGAAGCGATCGCTCGCAAGCGGCAATCACCTCTTTGTAGCGCAAGTGATTGGCAAAGACCTTTGTCGCATAGACACAGCGATCGCGCAAGTCTCCCACAGCAGCAGCCACAATCCGCTCTGAATGACCATCACCATAGACTTCTGCCGTATCAATGGTGATCATCCCTGCTTCGACAGCAGTACGAATCGTGCGAATGGACTCCTCATCCTCAATACCGACCCACCAGCGTTTACCGGCTTGCCAAGTGCCAAGAATGAGTGGCGTAATTTGAATCTCCGTGCGACCGAGGGGGCGAGTTTGCATAGAAAGTCCTTGTTGAGGAACCACTGGCGAGACACTGGGAGTATTGGAGGGGCGCCCAACAATCTAACTTTGTCCCTAGCCGTTGGTGGCGTAAAGGACTTGATTCGCTGTATGAACAAGCTCTCAGCCAGACGCACTCCCTGGCTCGCTGCAGAATGTTATGGACACTGTACCGCGCGTGCAGGGTCTCTTGCAACTGCCACACTGCCGATTGAATATTCCCAATTTCGGAAGGATGAAATTGCCTCGCAAACGTCAAATTGGGTGGCCACAAAAGAAAAGCACCGCTGTACTGCCATAGATTTTAATTCGCTGCTGCTGCCAGCCGATCGCCAGAATCGCCTCTAAGTCTGGTGGATGTTTTGTGCGACACTCAACGGCAATTTCTCCTTCAGGGGTGAGACGCTTGTCCTGCCAGAGCAACTGGAGAACGGGTAGATATAAATCACTATTGTAGGGGGGGTCAAAATAAATCAAGTCAAACTGGGGAATAGGAACTTGAGGCAATTTCTGGCGCACATCCCCCCGCAAAACCAGCGTGTGCTGATGGGGTTGGGCAAGGGCTGACCAGTTTTGACGAATGACTTGGCAGGCTTGGGGAGATTGCTCAATACCCACCACCCACTGGGCGCCACGCAGCAGAGCTTCCGCTCCCATTGCACCAGTACCAGCACACAAATCCAGCCAGCAACACCCTTGTAGGCGACCCTGCCAAATATTGAAAATCGCTTGGCGAACTTTGGCACTCGTGGGACGGGTACTGTGGCCGGGAAGGGTTTTGAGCGATCGCTGGCCAGAAATTCGCAACGGCATACTCTATAAGGTAATGGCTTTAGCTCAAAATTCAAAATAAATAAAAAGCCCCGGGAGTCTTGCCGTGTTTCGACCCCAGGACTTTTGTTTGCGAATCACTCCTCACTAACTAAACGATACTCTGAGCTTCTGGGAACCTGTAGAGCGACACATGACACTTTCTCAAGCGGCACCTAACTTTCGGGGCGACGGGCGTCAATTACACTTTAGTGTTAGTGGGAGACTTGGCTGAGGCAAGCTTGCCAATTTCTTGGTCAATGAAGAAGAGTCCCTGCCCCTTTGTGCCAATCAGTTCAATTTTGTCGAGGATGCTCTTGAATAAAAACTCCTCTTGGTGTTGTTCAGCGACGTACCACTGCAAGAATTGCAATGTTGCATAGTCAGGCTCCGTATCTGCCAACTGGACTAGCTCATTGATTTTGCGGGTTACGAGCTGTTCATGCTCATAGACTTTGCTGAACATCTCCTTCAGAGACTGAAAGGTGTGCGGTGGCGCTGCCACATCTCCTAGAATGGCCAAAGCACCGGTTTCGTGCATGTAAGTCAACAGGCGTCGCATGTGGGCCATCTCTTCGTCGGCGTGTTGACTGAGGAATGCCGCACAACCTTCGAGAGCTTTGTGGGCACACCAAGAACTCATTTGCAAATAGAGATGCGCTGAATAGATCTCAAGGTTGATCTGTTCATTGAGTCGATTTGTCATTGCTTCGGATAGCATTGCTGGTTCCCCATTGGTAAAGTTCAAAGGTCTCTGAGCTGCATTGGTTACAACCGCCACAGTGTCTAGAGGCTACTTTTTGCACCCGGCCTTTGCGGATGAGTTGATCCAAAATGGGTTCAATTGCCGCTGGTGGTGCCCGAAAATGGGTTGCCAATTCCCGCAAAGACACGATTTGACGGTTCCTGATATACTCCTGTAGTTGCAAGAGCACGATCACTTCCTCCCTAGGGTGGAAAACCGCTGGCGATCGCCCCAGTATTTCAAGCCCATGATCACCATCCCCATCACCACTCCCAAACCCAATAACCACAGGAATGAGAACAGCGGATGGGCTGCAAATGTCATGAGTTGGTAGTAGGCCGTGGCCACCCAATAAGCCAAGCCTGTGGTCCAAGCCGCAACAAAAACCGTTTAGCTCAAATTCGTTTCCCGATAGACGGCAGCAGTGGCCGACACACAGGGAAAGTAGAGCAACACAAATAACAATCATCTTGCCTGCCCGCACAATAAAGGTCTTCAGCCGCTCCCAAGCCCGCAGGAGTACTCCCTGGAATGTGGGCAGATGGTATCGGGGCAATTCCATGACAAAAGGCCCCATCTCCCCCTGAAAAAGGGTGTGCTTCATCAAGAAACCCGTAAAGATGGCGGCTGCAATTCCCAATATGTAGAGTAAAAAAACCAGATTTTGTCCATTGCGCGGGAAGAAAGCCGCCACAAACAGGGCATAGACCGGTAAGCGAGCACCGCAGGACATAAAGGGATTCATAAGGATTGTCATCAGGCGATCGCGCCGATTTTCGAGCGTGCGGGTGGCCATGATGCCGGGGATATTACAGCCAAAGGAGATCATCATCGGCAAAAAAGATTTACCCGGCAAACCCATCCAGCGCATGAGTCGATCCATGACAAAGGCCGCCCGTGCGAGATAACCAGAGTCCTCAAGCAGCGTGAGAAAAATAAAAAGCAAACCAATTTGGGGAATAAATGTTGCCGTTGTTTGGATACCGCCCCCCACCCCTTCGGCCAAAAGACCAATCAGCCAACCGGGGGCATTCAGAGTTGCAAGGATCTGGGTTGGCCAGCCCACAACCAGCGTGCCCACGCCAATATCAAAGAAGTCAATAAAGGCACCCCCCACGTTAATTGAGATGAGGAACACTGAGTACATGACGGCCAAGAAAATCGGAATGCCGAGCCAACGGTTGAGGACAATGCGGTCAATGCGATCTGAGACGGTGGTTGTCAGGCGATCGCGCTGCTCAAGAACGTCGGCCATCAGGCTCTGAATCCATCGATAGCGACTATCGGCAATGATGAGATCAATATCTTCCCCTAAGGTCTGGTGAATCCGCTGTCGCCATCGGCGCAAGGGAGGAATTACCTCTTGGGAAACGGATTCGGCATATTGCAGCCAAACCAAAGCTTGCATTCGATTTTGAGCACCTTGGGTCAGTAGATCAGCGATGGCCTCCTCAATGACAGAAGGTTGGGGAATGCTCAGCGGAGATAGTTGGGGTTCTTTCAAGGCAGTGCGAATTTCCTGCCGCAGTTGCTCAAAATACTGTTTTTGTTTGGCACAAAAGGGCAAAACAGGAAGGCTTAAACGTTGGCTCAGCGTCTCTGGATGAATGTTGATTCTTGCGGCATGAGCCACATCCATCATGTTGAGGACGAGGAGGAGCGGTACCTCCAGATCGAGCAGCTGTGAGGTCAGGTAAAAGTTACGCTCCAAGTTCGCCGCATCAAGGATATTGACGACCAAATCATACTCGCGCGCCAATAGAAACTTGCGGGCAATCTGCTCATCTAGGCCGCTATCCTCAGCATCGAGGGCATACACCCCCGGCAAATCCACCACCGTTACGGCGAGGCCGCGGTCCCAATAAGAACCCTCCTTCCGCTCAACAGTTACTCCTGGCCAATTCCCCACCCGCTGATTTGCCCCTGTGAGGCCATTAAAAATGGTTGTCTTACCGCAATTTGGGTTGCCAATTAGAGCAATTGTTGCTGCCATAGAACATTCCTTATCTAGAGGAGAGACACCTTAAGGGCATCGGCTTCATCCTTGCGCAAGGTCAAATGAAAGCCTCGCACTTTAATGTCTGTGGGGTCACCCAAGGGAGCATGGCGAATCACCTCTACTTCGGTGCCAGGGGTTAAGCCCATTGCCAATAGTTTGCGTTTGTAGCTGGGGTGAGTGGGAGCATAACCAATAATGCGCAGGCGAGTACCAACCGGCGCAGTGCGCAGGTTCACCCCTGGAAGCGCCTTGAGCAAGATGTTTTGGGCTAGCTCGTGGTTAAGGCAAAATCGCTGCGAATCAAGAGCTACCATTACTGCCCCGCTATCACTCCGGTCCAAGATGGTGATTACCGCCCCCGGTGCCAAACCCATCCCCAAGAGTTGTTGGGTATTGCTGCATATTAATTTCGCAATGGTGTAGCGATCGCCCACCTTGGCTTCAGCAAGGGAAATCAGTTTAGACATGCCTATTCTCCGGCGCTGCCTTTGAAGATGCGGGTCGGCAATGTATGTAAAAGGCGACCATAAGGATGATAACATATTGCATCTAACAATTTTTTAAAATTAACTTATTGCAGATATTTCTCAATTTATAGCACCGTCTTGCCGTAAGGCCGTGACTTTAGCAAATCTTAACCTCGAAAAGAAAGCTCCCATCCCTTCGAGAGCGGGCGTATTTGCAACTTGTCGCGACTTTAATCTTAAATGAGATAATCTTAAATGAGATATTTGGACTCGTGATAAGGCTTTTGATGAGATTTTTAATCTCATACGAGATATACTAAAAAGCTAGATCGCGAAAAAGCCGAGCCCATCCAATCAAGCACAGCAGAGTAATTAGGATAGCTTTTCTGGCTGCGTAGAGCCGTTTAGGTGGGCAATGCTGGGAGCAGATGAACAAAACAATCAGGGCAAACACTGGATCTCAGCTGATTTGAAACTCTGCCGGCACTTGAGAGGGAGAGTATTGTTCTTCCTAGGCGTAGCTCGTTTGCGGTTGCCGCAATAAAGCAGATTTTTCAAAGTGTCTCTCAGACAGGGTTTTAACTGCCCTAGTTTGCATGGTGGACTAAAGTTGGCCTAAATTTCTTTGCTGCACAGTCCCCTAATTGAGGAAAAAGCCAGCAAATGCTATCTTAGATAAGTTATCGGGATGTAGCGCAGCTTGGTAGCGCACTTCGTTCGGGACGAAGGGGTCGCAGGTTCAAATCCTGTCATCCCGATTGGTTAGCCTTCAACTGTTAAGATAAGTAATACCTACCCTAGAATTGTGGTGTGCTATGACCTCGGCTGCATCCTCAGTTGCCCGTTCTGACTTAGCAGAATTGCGTCGTCTCAAGTCTCTCTTGCCACCAGAGCTGCAAAGCTGGGTGATGATTGAACCAGCCAGTGGGGTGAATCCGCCTCTGATTACCTGCGAGGAAATCGGTAAGGATGAGGTGGAAATTCAAATTGATCTAGCCCGTTGGGATCAATTGGCCAAGGATCAGCGCAACCTCCTCTTTTGGCATGAAGTGGCCCGCATCCAAAATGACACGATTCCCCGCGATGGCTGGGAGATGGCTGCACTGGCCATTGGTCTGGGGGGTGCTGTGGGCGAACTCTGGGTACAGGACGGCCTGTTGCTGCTGCTTGCCCTTGGGCTGTGTGGCTTTTCGGGCTGGCGGCTCTACCAGCGCAATAACAGTGAAAAGGTTCTCAAGGAAGCCATTGCTGCTGATGAGCGGGCGATCGCCCTGGCGACCCGCTTTGGTTATGAGCTTCCCAACGCCTACAAAAGTCTTGGCAGTGCCCTCAAGCTCTTGATTGAGCAAGCCCCTAATCGTCGCCAACGCAAACGCTATGAACTGCGTCTGCAAGCCCTGAAAAAGAGTGCGGCTAAAGCGAAAGCCCGCATGCAGGCCATGCAAAACGATACCCCAGCAGAATCTTAATCATGGCCCGGCCAAAACGCCAACTGCTGCTGCCAACCATCATTCTGCTATGGACAGTGGCCAGTCTAGGGTTGATGGCGCAGTGGGATTTACATCCTGTCCTGCGGTACTATGGCTGGGTCTTCACGGCGCAAGTTGCGTTTTTGATTTTCTTTGCGCCAGCGATCGCGCGACAGCTGAGGGGTACCAAACCTGCCCAAAAGGATAAAAGCCTGCCTTGAATTCATAAAAAACCCTTGATCGGAGCGATCAAGGGCAGCACCTATGGCTGAAGAGGATGACTACTGCAATTAATTTTCAACAACTGGATTGAGAAAAGTTTCTAATTGCTTGAAGTTAAATCCCATGGCTCGCAGCGCGTGCCAAAGATGCCCTTGGAGGAAGAAAAAGGCAAGGAAGAAGTGGGCATTGGCTAACCAAGCACGGGGAGTATGCTGCCCCAGAGGCAAGTCAATTGTATCTGCAAAGTAGGGAGCAATTCCCAATTTGACTTCTAGAGATGGACCATAAAACTCTATGGGATAGGCGAGCGTATTCACTGCACAGAAGTAGGCCGCCACAAACCCCGCGAGGGCAATGCCGCCCAGGGAGTAGGAGAGAATGGCTTCAGCATTAAACATCAGCACTTTCCGTGCCCAATTCAGCGGCGGTACAAGAATATGCCAAATCCCACCTGCAATGAGCAACACGGCAACGTAGATATGCCCCCCCACTAAGTCTTCCAGATTGTCAATGCTGGCAAAGTGGGTTTGGTAGCCGTAGATAACAAAGGGATCCAATGTGGGTTCAGTAACAAGGCGTACTGTTTGCAAATTTGCGTCATACAGCCCACCCCAACTCGTTGCCCTCAACACGAACAGCAGGGCCCCCAATCCCAAAAAGAGCAGATGGTGCCCCAGAATGATTCCCAGTTGTTTCGGATCGTCCCAGCGGAAATGGAAGCGCCGCGCCCGCCCTGTGGCAGTACTGAGATCGTGGGGGGCACGAAACGTATGAAAGAGGGCACCAGCACCAAGCACTGCCGAAGAAATGAGATGCACCGCTCCAATGACAAAGTAGGGATTTGACTTCTCCCCTTCTTGAAAGAGAGGGGATTCCCAAAGGATGCTACGCAACG
>NZ_DVEH01000076.1 GCF_015295825.1 Thermosynechococcus sp. M98_K2018_005 | reverse complement strand
CTATAATATCAAACGTGGGCATAGCGGGACTCCGTGGTTAAGTTGTTAATTTAACACACAAAACCGGCTTAGCTTATCCCCTATGCCCCCGTATATGGAAAAGAACCCCGATCGCTACCCACAGGATTAGAAGAAGACGTGGCTATCAGGCATCAAGCTCAACTCAAGGGGAACCGCATGGGGATCCGTCTCTAGGGCAGCGCGGATGAAGCGGGCAGCGGTGGCGGGCCGCAGCAGTTTCTGGCGATCAATTTTGAGGCTGACAGCATCCCAAAAGGGCGTATCCACACCCCCAAAGTAGAAAAGACTAAAGCGAATACCATAGCGCTTGAGTTCTTCGGCCATACACTTGCTGAAGCCCACGACTCCAAATTTCGCGGCACAGTAGGCTGACCCCATCGCCATTGAATGTTTACCGAGGATGCCGACAACGGTGCAGATGTGTCCCTGCTGTTGCTCTTTCATGAGTTCAGCAGCTTGTTGGGTGGTGTAAAAGCAGCCCTTGAGGTTGAGATTTAACATCTGATCCAGTTCAGCCGCAGTAATTTTTTGATAGGGTTTGAGGAGGCCAGCCCCCGCCGCGTTGATCAATACATCGAGTTGTCCGTGCTCACTGCGGATGGCTTGCATCAATTCGCTTACTTGCTGCGGTTGGGTGATGTCACAGGGCTGAATTTGTACGGTTACTGAGGAGGGAAGCTGCGCTGCCAAAGCTTGCAGGCGATCGCTCGAGCGAGCCGCTAAGACCAACTTGGCACCCGTTTCTTGGAGTTGCTCAACAACTGCTTGACCAATGCCACCCGTGGCACCTACCACTAACACCACACGATCCGTTAAGGCACTCATTTTGTTACATTTCTTTACGTTCACCCTTTTATCCTAGCGTTTCTTGAATTTCCCAGAACCCGCCAATGGCTTAGGCGATCAAATTTAGAAAGACGCGCCTTTGTTCTGCGTATTAAGATTGAGCCGTTGGGCTTCTCGCCTAGGCGTGACGGAGTTGGGATGAATGACGCAGCAACCACAACCCCCCTCCACTCTTTGGTCTCGTCAGTGGGGATGGAGAATTATTGCCTTGGTGGTGCTAGGGGCGATCGCGGGTGGAACGCGGGCGTGGTGGTTCGTGCGCTATGAATTGGCTCCTGAAATTGCCCAACAACTACAACAGCGTTTCAATCGGCCAGTGGAAATTGGCGGCGTCGAGCACGTCGGGCTGAATGTTGTTCGTTTTGGCTCCTCAGCGGTTCCCAGCTACACGCCAGAAGAGGGTAGCCCAGAATTGGACAATGCCCTAATCAACGGCATTGAGGTCGCCTTTAATCCATGGCAGCTCTTGACAGGTCGAAAATTAGATCTCGACGTGACCCTCCACCAACCCCAACTCACGGTGGTTCAGGATGCCCAAGGGCGGTGGTGGCGCACGGAAGTTAAGCTGCCAGAGGAGGAGCCGAGCTTTTTTCAACTGAAGCAAATTAGGGTGAAGGTGCGCGATGCCTCTGTACTGATTCAACCCTTCCAGCGTCCTTCCTACCTGCTGCGCCAAATTCATGGCGGATTGACCCTGACGCTCGATCGCCAGAATTTTGCCCTCGAAGGTCAGGCGGAAGGACAACTGGCCGGGGGTGGCCAATGGCGATTGCAGGGGCACTGGAACCAACCCCAAGAAATGGGGCAACTGGATTTGCGCTTCAGCAAGATTCCCCTTGCGCTGGGGAATGAGATTCTGCCAGAGACAATTCGTGTCCAAGGCGGCCAACTGGAGGGACAGGTGCGGGTTCGTCTGTCCTTGCCCGAAACCCCTGAAGTCACGGGTCAAATTTGGTTGCGGGATGGTACTTTACGCACGGCCTTTGTGCCCCAAGACATCAAGGGATTACAAGCCCATGTGCAATTGCAGGCCAATCAGGCGAAGCTGCACTATTTGCGCGGGGCGATCGCCAATGTCCGCTGGCAGGCTCAAGGAACCGTCGGTCTCCAAAGCGGCTGGAACATTGAAGCGCAAGTACCGAAGTTTGATCTCGCCCCCACCTTAACGGCGTTGCAAATTACGCTACCTGTTCCCCTTCGGGGTCAAGTGGAAGTTCCAACGCTCCGCTTGCAGGGGGATCTGGAGAATCCCCAAGTCATGGGTGAACTGCGCAGCCCAACGCCGCTCCAAGTGGATCAACTGCAACTGCAACAAGTACGGCTACCGTTTATGGCGTCCCTTGATCAAGGGGTTAGGCTGATGGATGTCCGCGCCCAGTTGGTGGATGGGGGGGAGGTACAGGCAACGGTAGGGGTACAGCCCACGGGGGAGTTTCGCGGCCAAGCACAAGTGCAGCAGGTAAATCTTCAGGCGATCGCCCGCCGCTATGATGTGGCTCTGCCCGTGTCCCTAGGGGAGGGGTTTGCACAACTGGACTTTGGTGGCAATCTGCGTACCCCAGAGGCTTGGCAGGCCAATGTGGCCTTTCAACTGCCGACGGCTCAATATCCACTGCAGGGCACTGCCCGTCTGACGCAAACGCAACTGGTGATCCCTGAGTTTCAAATGCAATTTCTGGGGGGGAGTCTACGGGGTCAAGTGCAAGCTGCCGCCGGTCAGTGGCAGTTACAAGCTCAGGCCGAGAATATTCCCCTACGACAGTTGAATCAAGATTTACAAGGTCATCTCAGGGGGCAGGCGATCGCCCAAGGACCGGTGGATCAACTGACGCTACCAGCGATTCGAGCCAGTGCCAATCTTCAAGTGGATCAAACCCCCACGGGTGATCCGCTGATGGCAGTTGTGAACTGGGATGGTCAGCAATTGCAAGTCCAAGAAGCCACCCTCGGTCCGATCCGCGCCCAAGGCACTATTGGCGTTGATTTAGCGGCCTTGCAACCCACTGACATTCAACTGGGCATCCAAGCCAGAAATCTCCCCCTGAGCACCTTAAGCACCCTCTTGAAACCGAATCTCCCCGTTCCCCTCACCCTTGCAGGCACCACTTCCTTTCAAGGCCAACTCACAGGCCGCCTCGATAGGCTCCAGTTTCAGGGGACACTGCTCACCCAAGGATTGGCCGTGAATGATTTGCGTTTTGCCCCTCAACTCACGGGCACGGTCACCTTGGGCCAACAACAGGGGGCAACCCTCAATTTACAGGGGGGCGGCGATCACTTGGCGTTTCGTTTGGATACCGATGGCTTACCCCGCTCACTGCTGATTCAACGGCAACAGGCGAAACTGATGGGTCAGCGTCAAGGGGAGACCTTTGATCTGCGTCTCCAGCAGTTTCCTGTGGAATCCCTGCGGTTACGGCCCCCGGAACTCCCTAAGGATGCCATTCTCGCAGGAGTCGCCTCTGGCAATCTACAGTTGCAAAATTGGACAAGGGGGCAGGGCAGTTTTACTGTAGAGCAACTGGGGTTAGGGGCATGGCGGGGCGATCGCTTGCAAGCGCAATTTCGTCTGAGTCGCGATCGGCTGACGATTCAATCCGGCCTTTTTGCAAAAGGGGAAAGTCGCTATCAATTCACTGCCGATCTCCAGCCTCAGCAATTGGGGGCGCAGTTGACGATTGCCCAAGGGAATTTAGCCGATTTGGCGGGACTCGCCACTGTCCTCGGGATTGGTCAACCCACCGCTCGGGGCACTGCCGCAGATTTAGGCACGCCGACAGCAGGGCAAGGTCTGCAAGTCTCACTGCTAACACAAATTCGCCGCCTTGCCGAAATTGAGATGCTGCAAGCCCAAGCGGCTTTGGTGCGGCGGCCGGAGCTGCTGCCCCCCTTGGATCAACTTCAGGGCATTTTTAATGGCCAAATCAATCTGAGTCAAACCCCGCAGTCAGGTCTGGTGGCTAACTTCGATCTCAAGGGTACTAATTGGCAGTGGGGAAATTACCAAGTTGAGCAGTTTCTGAGCCGCGGTCGCTTTGCCCAAAATCAACTGGTGCTGACGACCCTCAATCTGCTCGTGAACGGTGGGCAATTAAACATCAATGGCATTCTTGGTGGTAACCGGCAAAATGCCCAACTGCGGCTAAAGCAACTTCCTGTGAGTCTTGTGGCAAGTCTTTTGCCGCCGGGGGTGGATGTGGAAGGTAAGGTGAATGCCCAAGCAGTATTGACTGGCTCATGGCAGCAGCCCATTCTCGCAGGTGAAGCTACCCTTGCGGAAGGTCGCTTGAATCAACGTCCCTTGGAGGCAGCGAATGCCGCATTCCGCTATGCCCAAAACCGTCTTGCCCTTCAGGCGATCGCCCGCTTGGATACGCCAGAACCGCTGATGCTGACAGGTTCGGTTCCCTTAATCTATCCCCTTGACCCGCGACCAGTGGTGGATCCGCAGTTAGCCCTAGATATCAGCCTCAAGGATGAGGGATTGTCCTTGATCAACCTCTTTACGGATCAGGTGCAATGGCAACAAGGAAAGGGACTTTTCCAAGCCCAACTGCGGGGCACATGGGAAGACCCCATTGTGAATGGCGTTCTTAGTGTGGATGATGCGGTGATTAAAACCCCCGCCTTTGAGGAACCGATGACCAATCTCAGTGCGCGCGTGCGCTTCGATCGCGATCGCCTGCGGGTGGATGGAATTCAAGGTCTCTTTAGCCAAGGGCAAATGACCATGGCAGGGGTGTTGCCAATTCAAGCTCCTTTGCCCCCAGATGATCCTGATGCTGCGACCCCCCTCACCGCTTCCCTGCGACGATTGCAAGTGAATGCCGGCAATATCTATCGCGGTACCGTAGATGGCACACTCGTGATCACAGGTACACTCCTGAGTCCCAATCTGGGGGGCAGTGTCCAACTCAGCCAAGGCCAATTGGATTTGGGCGCTATCAATGGTGTTGCCAATAACAATGGATTAGCCACGCCTGCTGACAGTCCCTTTAAACCCGTAGCTTTTGATAACTTGGCAATTAATCTCTCAGATTCCTTGCGGGTGACGCGATCGCCCGTTCTCAACTTAACGGCCACTGGCAGTTTAACCCTCAATGGGGGTCTCGATAGTCTCCAGCCTAACGGTAAAATTCGCCTCACGGGAGGGCAACTGAATCTGTTCACCACCCTCTTTTTGCTCCAGCGGCGAGCGGATAACTATGTGCTCTTTACCCCCGCCAATGGCTTGGATCCCGAACTCAACCTCACCCTTGCTGCCACTGCCACCGAAGTTTATACCCCCGGCACCGTGACGCGACTCTCCGATGTGGGTTCCGTAACGGACACCCGTTTAGGGACGCTGAATACCGTTCGCATTACTGCCCGCATTAATGGTCGTGCCAGTCAGTTCCAAACCAATTTGCCCGCAGTGCTTGAGCTATCCAGTACCCCTTCCCGCAGCACGACTGAACTCCTTGCCTTGATGGGCGGTGGCTCAATCGCAAATCTCAACCAAGTGGGGGGAGAAGTGGCGGTGGCTAGTCTTGCCGGATCGGCTCTTTTCAACAACCTGCAGGCATTGATTGATCAGGCCACGGGTAACCGCACTTCCTTTCGGATTTTTCCAGCCGTGGTGCCCCCCGATCGCCAAGCCCAAAGCCAAGCCCCAACCCTTGCCGTGGGGGCTGAACTGGGTTTTCAAGTGAACAGTTTTACCTCAGTCTCCCTCTTGCAGTTGCTAACCGCCCCCAATGATCCGACGCGGTTTAACCTTGGGTTTCAGGTAACAGAGCAGATTCGCCTTGGCGGACAGGTAAGCACCAGTGGTCAGGGCACAGGCTTTATTGAATTCCGTTACCGTTTTTAATGTCGTCTAAGATCAGTGTACTGCCAGCAACGCTCAAGCTTGGACGGTGACAATTGCGGCAGTTGCAGTAGCCTTGGTATCAATCTTGATGAAAAATTCCGCAAGAGCCTTATTTCAACAATTCTCGATCCCATGGCAGCGGTTAAGTCTGCGTTGGAAATTTACCTTAGCCTTAGCTCTTGCGGCGCTCTTTCCAGCCGTGATCATTACTGAAGCGCTCATTCAGGTCAGCTACCGGAGCTTTGAGCATCAGCTCGGTCAGCAACTGCGCGCTAGTTTGAAGGATTTGCAGTGGGAAATCGACAACTTGACCTATGAGGCTCGCATCCAAGCTCTCTTAATTCACAGTGGGATGCAGTCACAACATGTGGGTCAATCCCTTGTCACAGTTCTAAATCCCGCCACTATCCAAGAGATTCTTAGGGAAGTGGACACAACTGAACGCCCCATGAACCTGATGCTGGTGACCGATGCGAGGGGTAAGGTACTGGCACAGCAAACAATGGTCTTGGCCAAAGCGGGGGAGGCACTCCTCGACTTAACCCCCGAAACCCATTCCTATTATCGTCTCAGCCCACATCAAGCCAGCAGTATTGCTCACTTACCGATGTTTCCAGTGGCTCGCGATCGCCAGCAAATGATTAGCGGTCTGGTGCTCCTCAATCGTGAACAGTTACAAGAACTGGGCTTAGCCCCGCAAGCCAAGATCATGTTGCGTCCTCAACCCATCGCAACTCTACCCCCCCAGCAGCGGCCAGCCCCTGCAGGTACCTATCCCATTGAGGAGGGCAATATTGGCCTATTGGCCTTCGCTGCAAAACCCCTCTATGAAAATAACCAGTTTTTGGGTCTGATCCTGACGGGCGTTTTGCTCAACAATATGCCTGATGTTGTGGATAGCACCACGGAATGGTCTGTGGTTGATACAGTAGCGACGATTTTTGCGCAAGATTTGCGCATTGCCACCAATGTCCCCTATACAGATGGTCAGACTCGTGCCCTTGGTACCCGCGCGGCTCGCGAAGTGGCAACTCAAGTTCTGAATCAAGGCAAAAGGTTTGTCGGCACAACCAATATTGTCGGCGCTCCCTACACAAGCATTTACAGCCCCTTACAGGACTTTCGCCAGCAGCTCGATCTGCCGCATCCACCGCCCATTGGTATCGCCTTTGTGGGGAAGTCCCAAGCGTGGATTGATACTATGGCCACCCAGAAACGGTTGGTGGCTTTCACCATCACCCTTGGCGCCCTGTTGTTGGCCAGTGCTTGGGCCTATCTCACGGCCAATGCCATTGTCAAACCCATTCAATCCTTGGCGACTTCAACCCGCCGCGTGCAGGCAGGGGATTTGACGACACTGGTTCAGGTGCACTCCCTTGATGAGGTGGGGGAACTGGCGAATTCCTTTAATGCCATGATACGCCAGTTGCGTATCTCCTTTGAGGAGTTAGCCCAAAAAAATCACTCCCTTGAGCAGATTCGCGATGAACTGATTGAGGCCAATGAACAGTTTGAGGCAGTCCTCAATGCTGTACCTGGTACGATCTCGTGGATTAATGCCGAGGGCATCTATAAGGGGGTGAATCGCAAGTTGGCAGAAACCTTGAATCTGCCGCCAGAGGCTTTTATTGGGCGTCCCTTGGGCTTCCTGCGTGACGATGGGGAGCTGACAGCCTTTATGCAGGCATTTGTTGATTCTCCTGAACAGTTTGCCTCACGGGTGATCTCTGTTAAGCGCGATGGTCAAACCATGTTTTATCTTGTGGCCTTACAGAAGTATATGCAGGGTACCCATACGGTTGCGGTCGGCATTGATATTAGCGATCGCATTCGTGCCGAGGAAGCACTGCGCATTGCTGAGGAAAACTACCGTAGTATCTTTGAGAATGCCCTTGAGGGGATTTTTCAAGCCTCAACCGACAATCGGTTTATTCGGGTCAATGCCGCTATGGCCCAGATTTTTGGCTTTGACTCTCCTGAAGAAATGGTGGAGACCGTCGCCAGTATTCCGGACCAAATCTATGTGGTACCCAGCACCCGCGATGAGATTCTGACTCATTTTGCGACTGGCGCAGCAACGGGGCATTTTGAATTCAAGGCCTATCGGCGCGATCGCCAGATCATTTGGATTGAGTTGAATATGCGAGCCGTCTTGGATACCGACGGCAAGATTTCCTACTATGAAGGATTAGTGCAAGACATTACTGAGCGTAAACAGCGTGAGCAAGCGATGCAGCAGCAAATCGAAAAGCTAAGGGTAGAAATTGATCACGAAAAACGGCGGCAGCAGGTTGCAGAAATTACCGAAACGGAGTACTTTCAGCAGTTGCGCCGTGAGGCGAAGTATTTGCGTCAGCGTCGCCAGCGCTAAGGCTAAACCATGACTGATATCCAAGCCCTGTTTGAGCGCATTGCCCCCCTCTACGATCGCCTCAATGATCAACTGAGCTTTGGCCTTCACCATGTCTGGAAACAGATGGCCGTGGACTGGCTCCAACTCCCCGCAGGGGCAACGGCTTTGGATCTCTGCTGTGGCACAGGCGATTTGACTTGTATGCTGGCGCGGCGGGTGGGGCGGCAGGGGTGGGTGGTGGGGTTAGACTTTGCTGCGGCACCGCTGGCGATCGCCCGCCAACGCAGTGACCATTATCCCCAAATTGAATGGCTCCAAGGAGATGCTTTAGCAGTACCCTTTGGGGATCAAACATTTCAGGGCATCACGATCGGCTACGGGCTGCGCAATGTGGCAGATATTCCCCAAGCCCTCAAGGAAATGTTTCGGCTGCTTGTCCCCGCTGGGCGGGCAGTAATTCTCGACTTTAGCCATCCCCAAACGCCAGCACTCCAGCAATTTCAGCAATGGTACCTGCAACAGTGGGTAGTGCCTACCGCACGTCAGTATGGTTTGGCAGCAGAGTATGACTATTTGTGGCCGAGCATTCAGGCCTTTCCCACCCCCCCTACCCTCCGGGAACTGATTCAACAAGCGGGCTTTGAAAGCGTGAAACACTACCCTCTGCTGGGGGGACTCATGGCAATTACGGTTGCCCAAAAGTAATCTACGTTACAAATATTAGGCTTCACTCCTTTGGCCATCCTCTAAGCTATAAGTACAGTCTTATACGGTTGAGGAGACCTGATCAGCTTTTAGGAAGGGGGGCAAGTAGCTCTCAGTTATAGGCAATGGCTGTAAAAAAGGCTGTAGGCGAACCACAGGGCGTTTGGAGGGCAGTATGTATAAAAAAATTCTCGTCGCAGTTGACGACAGTGAACTGGGAGAACACGTGTTTGAAAGCGCGCTGGATTTGGCACAGCGCTACCAAGCCCGCATGATGCTGATTCATGTCCTCTCGCCCACGAATGAATCCTATCCTGACCCGATCTTTGCCACCCCCTTGGCGTCGGGAGTCTATGTGGGACTCCACGAGGAAGTGATGCGTGCCTATGCGGAGCAGTGGGAAAACTTTGAGCAAAAAGGCTTGGATATGCTGCGTAACCTCACCCAAATTGCCACTGAAAAGGGGGTGCCCACAGAATTTACCCAAGCCTTGGGGGATGCGGGTCGTGCCATTTGTGATCTGGCCAAAGATTGGGAAAGTGATTTGATTGTGCTGGGGCGGCGGGGTCTCAAGGGCTTGAGTGAATTTTTCCTCGGTAGTGTCAGCAACTATGTGCTCCACAATGCCCACTGTTCTGTGCTCACCATCCAGCGCCGCCGTGATTGAGATACCCGTTCGCATTAAGTTTCTTGTGCAACCTACCCGTCCTGAGTGGGTAGAGCAAGCGATCGCTCACCTAGATACGATTTTGCTCGATCACTCCCACTGTGAGCGCAAAGCGGCTGGTGTAGCTATCAATCTCATGTTTCGCTATCCTTCCCACAAGCCCTTAGTGGATGCCCTCACCGATATTGCCCAAGAGGAACTCGATCACTTTCGCCAAGTCAATCAGCAACTCGAGCGCCGCCACATTGCCCTTGCGCCCCTAAGTGCGCCCCCCTACGCTTCCCGCTTGAATGCCGCTGTCCGCCAGGGGGAACCCCAGCGCTTCTTGGATACCCTATTGGTTTGCGCGTTGATTGAAGCCCGCAGTCACGAACGGTTGCAACTGTTGGCTCAGCACTGCCCAGATCGGGAGCTAGCGGAGTTCTTTGCTAGCTTAGTAACCTCTGAGGCACGCCACTATGGCACCTATTGGTATCTAGCCTATGAGTCCTTTGGCCCAGCGGTGGTGGCAGAGCGATTGCAGCAGTTGGCTGCCCTTGAAAGTCAAATTCTCAGCACGCCCTACCCCTTGCCTCGGATTCACAGTTAGCCCTAGATTGCTGGTGGCGTTGCCCCTTGGGCAGTAGTGGGCTGACTAACCGTGAGGCGCACGGTTTGGCCAAATTGCTCCAAAACCACTGCGGGTGTGGTGTCATAGGCATCAATCCCACGAACAAGCACATTGCCGGCGATCGTATCCCCCACCTGCACAGTACGGGTGACATTCTCTTTGGGTGAGCGAATAATTGCTTGGAGACGACCATTCACCGCAGCCACACCAAAAACTTTCACAGCTTGGGCGTCAACGGGTGGGGGCGGTGGCGGGGGGGGTGTCGGTCGGCTGGCGGTACCACGATTGTCCACTCTTCCAGAAGCGCCCTTGCCCCCTCCTTCAACTGTGGGACCATTTTCCCTGCCGCCATTCTCAACACTACCCGTGTCTAGTAGCGGAACAGGCTCAAAAGGATTCGGGCGACCCGTATTCGAGAGTCCCTCAATGTAGGTTTTGGGGTTGGTGGGTGGGGTTAAGGCGGCAACTGCAGATCCAGCAGCGCTGGGTTCGGTGGGTTCAGGTGTCGTCGGAGCTGATGTGGGGGGAGCAATGGGTTGATCCGTTATTTCTGTTTCAGTGACCATGAAGCCACAGCTACTGATTGCTGAGGCCAGCAACCCGGCTACAATGGTGATCATCTTGGTGCGTTGCTTGAACATTTGGTGTCTCACCCTTGGATGATGGTCTGGTGGTGCAGACGTGCTCTCTGTTGCCTACTATAAAATGTACCGTTGGCTGGCAGTGGCTATGCATAGGCAGTTGCTAAAGTGGTCTTTGCAGCGCAGAGTTGCTGTGGGGGCGATCGCTCGGTACACTGAGAACAACTGTAACGTTATTTACGGAATCAATCGGTCATGAGTGCTAAGCCCGTCGTGATTGCTCCCTCTATTCTCTCTGCGGACTTCAGTCGTTTGGGTGAAGAGATCCAAGCGGTGGATCGGGCGGGAGCCGACTGGATTCATGTGGACGTGATGGATGGTCGTTTTGTTCCCAATATCACGATTGGGCCATTGATTGTTGAGGCAATTCGCCCCTTGACCCAAAAGCCCCTCGATGTGCACTTAATGATTGTCGAGCCAGAAAAATACGTGGCCGATTTTGCCAAGGCGGGGGCGGATATTATCTCTGTCCATGCTGAACACAATGCCTCGCCTCACCTGCATCGCACCCTCTGTCAAATCCGCGAACTGGGCAAACAGGCGGGGGTAGTACTCAATCCCTCTAGCCCTCTTGAACTCATTGAGTACGTCCTTGATATCTGCGACCTCGTCTTGATTATGAGTGTCAACCCCGGCTTTGGTGGTCAGAAGTTTATTCCAGCAGTGCTGCCAAAAATTCGGCGACTCCGGCAACTGTGCGACGAGCGCGGCCTAGACCCATGGATTGAGGTGGATGGTGGTCTCAAGGTAGATAACACGTGGCAAGTCCTCGAAGCGGGCGCTAATGCCATTGTGGCCGGTTCAGCCGTCTTTAATGCCCCCGACTACGCCGCCGCGATCGCCGGTATCCGCAATAGCAAACGCCCCAGCCCTGAGTTGGTCACTGCCTAGGCACTGGTTGCTGACGGAGCTTGAAATCGCTGCCACGAAAAGGCTTTCAGGTGGCGATCGCCCGTCTGGTGCAGGATCAAGTTGGCCATCAGCTTGGCTGTAATCGGGGCAAGCAAAATGCCATTACGGTAATGCCCCGTTGCCAAGTAAAGATTGGCCGCTGGCCCTTCTCCCAAAATCGGTAAATCGTCGGGGGTAGCTGGACGATAGCCCCACCACGTATCAATGACCTCGTAACTGGCCAATTCTGGAATAATGGCGGTGGCACGATTCAGGAGTGCTTGCAGGCCAGCAACCGTGGTTCCCTCTTGAAAACCGACATCCTCGCTGGTGGCGCCCACCACCACGTTGCCAGAGCGACGCGGTACGAGATAGAGTTGATCGCCAAAGATCACATGGTTTAACAGGGGTTGCCCCGCTGGTTTGAGTGCCAACATTTGTCCCTTGCGGGGGGTGACGGGTAGGGGAAGGAGGCTTTGTGCCCATGCCCCTGTGGCCAGAATGTAAATCCCTGCAGACCAACGCCCGCGATCGCTCTCTAGCGCTGTAATCTCCCCTTGGGGGGTTTGCTGAAACCGCTGGACACCAATGCCCTCAATCACTTCGATTCCTAGAATGCGAGCGGCACTCACCAAGACCTTGGCCAAGTTGCGCGTATTCACCTGACCATCTTGGGGAAACCACCAGGCTCCTAGCACGCTCGTCGCAAAGCCCGGTTGATAGTTCATCAGCTCAGACGCATCGAGCCAGCGGCTGTCGGGTTCCATGGGGTGGGAGCGATCGCGCTGCCGCTCATCGGTCACCGGTGCCAAAATGCCACAGGGCCAGTAGCCCGCATCCATGCCCGTAAGTTGCTCAAGCTTATCAATCCAACTGGGATAGAGATTGCGGCTCGCCGTACACAAGTTCCACAGGGCACCTGCTGGCAAACCTTCTGCTTGGGGAGCTAACATTCCCGCTGCGGCATGGAGTGCTGCTTCCCGAAACTGGCGGCTGAGAACGGTGGGTCGTGCCCCCCGCAATGCCAATTCGATGGCGATCGCCAGCCCCATGGTGCCGCCACCAATAATCAAAATGTCCCGCTGTTCATCCCCAAGGATCATTCTTGACACTTCAATCCCAATTTACACATTTCTTTATCTTGGCATCTGCCACCCCTTAAGGGTAGCCCAAACCACCCACTTGAGGGGGAACGGCGCCTTGTTTTCCGCTCCTGAAGTCCACTCGCTATAATAGGGGCGATCGCGGTGGATTTGCTGCCGCTGTGTGGTAATTGTCCATGATCTCATCCGGCTCTCACTACCCGATCTTTGGTCCTGAAATTCGTTGTCCCCACTGTCGGCAAGTCATTCCCGCCCTGACCCTCACCGATACGTACCTGTGCCCGCGCCACGGTCCTTTTGAAGCGGATGCCAAAACCGGGGAATTGATTCACCTGCAATCCGGTCGTATTTGGCGCCTCTGGGAAGGCGAATGGTATCGCCAGCACACCCACGCCGACGGGATTCGCTTTGAAATTCACGATGCCCTTGATCGCCTCTACACCCAAGGCTACCGTGCCACCAAAGTCATTATTGCCGAGCGCTATCGCGATCTCTTTTGTTCTTACCTCGAACGCAGCACCCCTTGGCGAGGCCCCACGGATCCCCAAATGCTGCGCTTGTTTGGTTTGCCCGTTGAGTTTAGCCCCCCCGCTAGCCAAGAGGAGCGCTGGGATGTGATTAATTTTGATCTCGAAAAAGAACCCGGCGCCCCCATTCGCCCCCCCTATTTTCGGATGTTTGACTAGTGATGCTCACCCTCGCCGACTGTGGCGAACTGGAATTGATTGCCCGCCTGCGCCCCTATTGCCACAGGGAACTGATTGGCGATGATGCAGCGGTTCTGTCGCTACCCCTTGGAGAGCAACTCGTTGTCAGTACCGATGTGCTGGTTGAGGGGGTGCACTTTAGTTTAGGCATGACTGATACCCCAGTAACGATGACGCCGGTGGATGTGGGCTGGCGATCGCTGGCTGCCAATTTATCCGATCTTGCGGCCATGGGGGCATTGCCCTTGGGGTTAACGGTGGGTCTCGCGGCACCTCGCAACTGTCCTGTGGCAACGATTGAGGGCATTTACCAAGGGATGGCTACCTGTGCTCAAGCCTACGGCACCAGTATTGTCGGTGGCGATACCTGTCGCTCTAGCGTTCTCAGTCTCAGCATCACGGTCTTGGGCAGTGCGCCGCCAGAGCGGATTATTTATCGCGATCGCGCCCGGGTGGGGGATGTCATTGTCGTGACGGGTGTTCATGGTGCCTCTCGCGCTGGTCTCGAGTGCCTTTTGTATCCCCAGTGGGCCAGCACCGTGCCCGCAGAACTGCGGCAAACATGGATCCAAGCCCATCAACGTCCCCAACCGCGATTGGATATTGTCCAATGGCTGCGTCAACAGGTGCCCCCGCCACGCCTAGCCGGCATGGATAGTAGTGATGGTCTCGCTGCTGCTGTTTTGCAACTCTGTCAAGCCAGTGGCGTGGGTGCAGTTCTCTGGGCAGAGCAGATTCCGATGGTGAGCTATGGCGATCGCCCCCAAGCGTTGAACTGGGCACTCTATGGCGGTGAAGATTTTGAACTGGTGTTGTGCCTTGCCCCAGACTTGGCTCAAGATCTCTGTAGGGCAGCGGGTGACCAAGCCGCTATTGTCGGGGAAATTATTCCTGAAAAGAGGGTGCAACTCAAGCTCAATGGTGAATTGCTGCCCCTGCAGCCCGATCAACTCTTTCAGCACTTTTAAGCGATCGGTTGTGGTCGGGCGCAGCCGTCAAGGAATATTACAAAAATTCATAAAGCTGGGGGGCGATCGCCGACAAATCCCCATAAATTTATACATTTCTTAAAAAAATGCTGAGCTACCCCCGAATCGTTCTAATCTAAGTTAGCGCGTTAACTAAAAGTAAAGGGAGCCTCTTAGTAACCATGGTTGTCAAAGCAAGTGGTGGAAGCTCGGTTGCCCGCCCGCAACTTTATCAAACAGTCCCCGTTTCAACGATTATTCAAGCCGAACAGCAGGATCGCTTCCTGAATCGCGGTGAACTGGATGAACTCGCTGTTTACCTGCGCTCCGGGGCAAAACGCCTTGAAATTGCCACCACCCTCACCCGCAACGCCGACATCATTGTTTCCCGTGCTGCCAACCGCATCTTTGTCGGTGGTTCCCCCATGGCCTTCCTCTCCCGTCCCCAAACTGAAGAAGCCCCCCAATTCACTACTGGGGCCAGGGGCGAAGCTATTGACCTCAAAGAAGCCATGAAGCTGGGAATCGCAACCTATGTGGACACCCGTGGTGGATTTCTAGAGGGCTTGCGCTCCGTCTTTAGTGCCTCCGGTGGCGGTGCACCCGTGGGCTTCAAACCAATCAACATTGCCCGCTATGGCCCTGCTCGCATGGAAAAATCCCTGCGCGACTTGGATTGGTTCCTGCGCTATACCACCTACGCCATTGTGGCTGGGGATCCCAACATTCTGGCGGTGAATACGCGCGGCTTGCGGGAAATCATTGAGGCTGCTTGCTCCACCGATGCTACCATTGCTGCCCTACAGGAAATGCGGCGCGCGGCTCTCAGCTACTTTGAAAAAGACGCCGAAGCCAAGGGCATTGTGGACACCTACTTTGAAGTCTTGATCAACGAATTTATTGCCCCTGCCCCCTCCGATAAAGTGCGGCAGCGCAACTCTACCGATCTCCAAGGTCTGCAACTACCCCAAATTTACTTCAATGCCGCCGAGCGCCGTCCCAAATTTGTGATGAAGCCGGGGTTATCCGCTGCCGAGAAAAACGAAGTGGTCAAAGCCGCCTATCGGCAAATCTTTGAACGCGACATCTCCCGTGCCTACGGCTTGGGCATCTCTGACCTGGAATCTAAGGTGAAAAATGGCTCCATCTCCATGAAGGAGTTCATTCGCCAACTGGCCAAGTCGCCCCTCTATCGCAAAAACTTCTACGAACCCTATATCAACAGCCGTGCCCTAGAACTGGCCTTCCGCCATATTTTGGGTCGTGGGCCGTCGAGCCGCGAGGAAGTGCAAACCTACTTTGCCATTATTTCCAAAGGTGGTCTTCCTGCCTTGGTGGATGCCCTTGTGGATTCCAAGGAATACAGCGACTACTTTGGTGAAGAGACGGTGCCCTATCTGCGGGGTTTGGGTCAAGAGGCTCAAGAGTGCCGCAACTGGGGTGCCCAACAGGATCTCTTCAAGTACAGTGCTCCCTTCCGCAAAGTCCCGCAATTCATCACCACCTTTGCCGCTCAGGATCAGCCGCTGCCGGATCAACACCCCTACGGTGCCGGCAACGATCCCTTGGAAATTCAGTTTGGTGCCATCTTCCCCAAAGAGAAGAAAAACCCCAGTGCTCGCCCCCAACCCTTCAACAAAGACACCCGCCGCATTCTCATTACACGCGGGCCAGGGATCAACAATCAGGTGAGCAATCCCGCAGCGCGTGGGGTCGCCCCCGGCAGCCTAGGGCCAAAAGTCTTCAAACTGGATCAGCTTCCCAGCATCAATGCCCGCATTGGCAAACGCTTGATCGCCACGGGCGGCGATAGTGTTAAATTTGCTGAAAGTTCGACCCAGCGGGTGATTCGTGCCGCTTATCTGCAAGTCTTTGGCCGCGATGTCTATGAAGGGCAGCGCCAAAAGGTGGCCGAGATCAAACTGGAAAATGGTGAAATCTCTGTCCGTGAATTTGTGCGGATTTTGGCCAAATCGAACCTCTTCCGCAGCCTCTACTGGACACCGCTGTACGTCACGAAGGCGATTGAATATATTCACCGTCGCCTCTTGGGTCGTCCCACCTATGGTCGCCAAGAGATGAATGCCTACTTCGACATTGCCTCGAAGAAAGGTCTCTATGGCTTGGTGGATGCCATCATTGACAGCCAAGAGTATAGCGAAGCCTTTGGCGAGGACACAGTTCCCTACGAGCGCTACATTACGCCCCAAGGTCTGGCTCTGCGATCCCTCCGCACTGGCACGATTGGTGAAACTGGCGTACCCCCTGAAAAAGAAGAAACGCCTCGCTTTGTCGAACTGGGGGCAGTGACCGAACTGCGAACCGAGCCAGCAATTCAGTTCCGTGCCAATCAAGGGGTGAGCAAGCGCCGCGACCAAACCAAGGTCTTCAAGCTCACGGATCTCAATGACAGGCAAAATCTACAACTGGTGATTCAGGCGGCCTATCGCCAAATCTTTGAGCGGGATGTTGCCCCCTACATTGTCCGCGATGAATTTACCGCCCTTGAATCGAAGCTCAGCAACGGCGAGATCACCCTTAAGGAGTTCATCGAGGCCTTGGGTTGCTCGGAACTCTATCAGAAGGAGTTCTACACCCCTTACCCCAACACCAAAGTCATCGAACTGGGCACCAAGCACTTCTTGGGTCGGGCGCCCCTTGATCAAGCGGAAATTCGTCGCTACAACCAAATTCTTGCCACCCAAGGCTTAAAGGCCTTTGTCCAAGCCCTCGTCAGTAGTGCTGAATATGCTGAAGCCTTTGGCGAGGATACGGTGCCCTATCGTCGCTTCCCCACCTTGCCGGCGGCCAACTTCCCCAACACCGAGAAATTGCACAATCAACTCACGAAGCAAAGTGATGCGATTGTCGTGCCTAGCTTCGCACCGGTGAAACCTCGCCTCGATAACACGAAGCTGCCGCTCCTCAGTCGGGCGATCGCCGAGCAAGAGGCCAAAGCGCGTCAAGCGGATCCCAGCAAACCTCGCTTTATCGAATTGGGACGCTCCTTCCGCAATGGCGATGGTCAATCGGTGGAAGTGGGGGTCGGTACCACCCGTCGCCGTCCTGCTCGCATTTTCCGCATGACCGTGGGTGCCCCTAGTGCTGAGGTGGAACTGGTGATCAATGCCATCTACTGCCAAGTGATGGATGTCTTCAGTGGCCAAGTGCCCAGCCAGTTCCGCCGCCCTGATCTCGAGAGCCGCCTGCGCAACGGTGAAATTACCGTCCGCGAGTTTGTGCGTACACTGGCCAGCTCGGAGATCTATCGCAACCGCTTCTACACCCCCTATCCCAACACCAAGGTGATTGAATTCCTCTTCCGTCACCTCCTCGGTCGCGCTCCGGCCACCCAAGCGGAAATTCGCCAATACAACAAAATCTTGGCGGATCAAGGCCTCAAGGCTGCTGTCGAAACGATGGTGAATAGCCCTGAGTACAGCCGCTACTTTGGCGAAGATGTCGTGCCCTACAAACGCTTCCCCACGCTGCCAGCGGGCAACTACATTGGCAGTGTCAAGGCCGATGCCGACTTGGTGAAGCAATCTTGGTCGAGTCTCTCGCCCTCATTGGTGGGGATTCAGCCAAGCCACCGCGACTAGGAAACGCTGCGACTAACCACTTGTGAATCAATACACTAGCGGATGCTCTTGCAGGGGTGTCCGTTTTTTTGTTGGGTAAGACCACGTTAAAATATGTTAAAGATTTTCAAGTCTGAAAGACCCGCAAAATCCCGTCCTAGTCAGGGCTGGGAGTCTTTCTATAGCCAGTAAAAAAATGATAGAGTACAAAAAATTCACATTTTAATTTCTATCCATTACTGTCCTCATTGAGTAGGAGTGTCCGTTACTTTGGAGAGCCACAAAGAAAAGATACTCGTTGTTGATGATGAAGCGAGTATTCGCCGGATTTTAGAAACTCGGCTGTCAATGATTGGCTATACCGTCGTCACTGCCGCCGATGGCGAGGAAGCCCTGACCACATTTCGGCAGGAGCAGCCAGATTTAGTAGTGCTTGACGTGATGATGCCCAAACTAGATGGCTATGGCGTCTGTCAAGAACTGCGCAAGGAATCCGATGTCCCTATCATTATGCTCACTGCCCTTGGCGATGTCGCCGATCGCATTACGGGGCTGGAACTGGGCGCCGATGATTATGTGGTCAAGCCCTTTTCCCCCAAGGAGTTGGAAGCCCGCATTCGCTCGGTGCTGCGACGCATTGAGAAAACCAGCACCTCTGGCATTCCTAGCTCTGGGGTGATTCAGGTGGGTAATATCCGCATTGATACCAACAAGCGCCAAGTCTATAAGGGGGATGAGCGCATTCGCCTCACGGGCATGGAATTTATGCTCTTGGAATTGCTGGTGGGTCGCTCGGGGGAACCCTTCTCACGCGGAGAAATTCTTGAGCAGGTGTGGGGTTACACGCCAGAACGCCATGTGGATACGCGGGTGGTGGATGTCCACATTTCCCGCTTGCGGGCTAAGCTAGAGGAAGACCCCAGTAATCCAGAATTAATTTTGACAGCACGGGGAACGGGGTATCTCTTTCAACGGATTACTGAACCGGGAGAAGCAAGCAACAAAAATCCCTAACTGGCTTGAGGGTGAGCCATGAATAGACGGCGCTGGTCAGAGGTTGTGGGGCTGGGTCTGACGGCTGTGGCCTTGGGGATTGTTGCCTTTATGCAGCAGGATGCCCTGCGTCAGTTACAGGCTCAAACGGCAGAACAATTCACCGATGCCGAATATGAGCGCCAGAATGCCCAAACGATTACTCAAATGCGGCTTTTGGCAAATCTCCCTTCCTTTGGTTTTGACAATTTAGTTGCCGATTGGGCATTTTTGCAATTTCTGCAGTTTTTTGGTGATTCCGCTGCCCGCCAAGTCACGGGTTACGAGGACGTACCTGCTTTCTTTGAGGTGATTATCGCTAAAGACCCCTGCTTTGCTCAAACCTATCCCTATCTCTCAACGGCAATTACGGTGTATGCAGGACAGCCGCAAACTTCTGTGGCCTTGATGGATCGGGGTCTGGCGGCGATGGATCCCGCCTATCAACCGACGGCCTACTTGGCATGGGTATTTCGGGCGATGGATGAATTGCTCTTTTTGGGCAAGGGGCGAGCGGCAGCAGAGTCCTACGATCGCGCGGCGACTTGGGCAGAAATGAATCCAGATCCCCAAGTCCGCGCCGCAGCAGAGTATTATCGCTCGTTGGCACAAACCCTACGGCGGGATCCCGATAGTCGGATGGCACAGATCAATGCGTGGATTTGGGCACTGGTCAATGCGGTCAGCGATCGCTCGCGGCAAACGGCGATAGAGAATATTGAACGCCTTGGGGGCAAAGTCTCACGGCTCCCCGATGGCAGTTGGCAAATTCGCCATCCTGAGGATCTGCGGTAACGCCTGTGGAACGCACGATTGCCGAAATTAATGAAAAGATTAGAGCGGGCAAGGCCACGGTTTGGACATTGGCAGAACTCAAAGCCCGCCTTGAAAGCCTGAGCATTGCTGAGGCCGCCCGCCAAGTGGATGTGGTGACAACGGGTACCTTTGAGCCCATGGAGTCCTCGGGGGCGATCATTAACTTAGGACCTACGGATCCGCCGATTAAACTGCGGCAGTGCTGGCTCGATGGCATTCCCGCCTACAGTGGTTTTGGTGCGGTCGATCTGTACTTGGGGGCAGCCCAATCCCTTGACCCCAATTCTGAAGCGGGCGAAGCCGACAGTCTGCGGGAGCGAGGGGGTGGCCATGTCATTGCCGATTTGATTGCGGGTAAAGCCATTCCCCTACGGGCAGTGGGCTATGTCACGGATTGTTATCCCCGCGCCAGTTTAGAAACTGTGATCAGCAAACAGACCATCAATCAGTTCTATCTCTACAACCCCCGCAATCTTTATCAAAATTTTATTGTTGGTGTGAATGGTGGCGATCGCCCGCTTTATACCTACCTTGGTCCCCTGCAACCGCAACTGGGGAACGCCGTCTATGCCTGTGGCGGTGCCCTCTCGCCTCTACTGAATGATCCCTACTTGCGACTGGTGGGGATTGGCACGCGCATTTTCCTCGGCGGCGGCATTGGTTATGTGGCGTGGGAAGGCACCCAACACTTCCCCTTGCAAAAACGGTTGGCCAACGACACCCCCATTGGTCCAGCGGCCACCCTTGCCCTGATTGGTGATGCCAAACAGATGGATCCCTTTTGGGTGCGCGGTTGCTATTTCAAGCACTATGGGGCATCCCTGATGTTGGGGGTGGGGGTTCCGCTGCCGGTGTTGGATCAAGAGGTCATTGCCCGCTGTGCCATTCGCGATGAAGAAGTGGTGGCGCCGGTTATTGACTTTTCAATTCCCCGCCGCGTGCGTCCTACCTTCGGCATGGTCAACTATGCCCAACTCAAGTCGGGCAAAATCAAGATTGAAGGCAAAACTGTGCAAACCGCTCCCCTGACAAGTCTTTACTTTGGTCAGCGCATTGCCGAAGTCCTCAAAGACTGGATCCACAGTGGTCGTTTTACCCTCACAGAACCCATTGCCCCCCTGCCGCGCGATCGCGCCTTTTTGCCGCAACAACCTTGGATGCCTGCTGCCAGTGATGATTAATGACTTTTGGCGGGTGGCAGCCCTCCTTTCGCTACAATGACCAATAGTTCAACCACCTTGGCCCTGGGAATTCTCCCGTCCCCAACCTAGTGATTCAGGCCACTGACGAACGCTTGCCGATGGGTGTTTAATAAAAATATAGGGTTCTGGATTCCAGCGATCGCGGACAGACGAAAAGTTGTATCTTGCGTTAGCTTAAATTCCTCATGCGTATTGTTACGGTTGTTGTATGTTCTAGTTGTGTGTCAGTCTCAGCGTTAGGGTAGAGGTCAAGGGCTGTGCAGTATCTCGCCGAGGTGATTAAAAAAACGGGTTTCATGGGGACGAAATCCGAGTTGAAGTTGTTGATGCGTGAGCAGTCGGGCTATTGGCACCCTGTTCCCCAAAACGAAGAAACGATTCCCTTTGACAACAGTCGTGACTACGGCAATGGTGTGTTGGTCTTTGTGGAAATGGCCGCCAACCGCCAAGTTCAAAACGTGGACGAAGCGGCCCGCCGTCTCACCGGTATTTTGCACGGCTTCACACGGATGCGTGAGCGGTTCCAAAGTCAAGAGGAAGAAATTGAAGGCTGGAAGCAATCCCTCTCCTATCAAGCGCAAGCCCTCAACCAACGGGAACAGGAATTTGAGCAGCGCAAAGAAGAACTCCAAGAACTAGAGGCGCAACTGGCCGGCGCTGAAGAGCAATTAGCACAACTCAACAAACTGCGAGAAGAATTGACCGCCGAGGAACAGCGGATTCAAGCAGAGCGGCAAGCCCTTGAAAATTTACGCCACCAAGTCCATCAAGAGCAGCAGCGCTGGGAACAACTCAAATCAAGCCACAGCGTTGGCCTATCCCCAGAACAAATTCGCCAAGTGGACTCGATTTTGCAGCAGTTGGCAGAGACCCTCAACAGTGGTAGCCGTCCCCAAATCGCGGAATGTTTTCAAATTTTAGACCAGCAGCAGGCCTTGCTGAGTCAATACTGGCAGCAATTGGAGCAACTGGAGCAGGAGGTGAGTCAACGGCAAGCCGCCTTAGAGGAGCAACTGCAAGCCTTCCATGCAAAGGAGGAGACGTGGCGCACCGCTCAAGAACAGTTTTGGCAAGACAGTCGGGCCATTGCCCTGCAGGAGGAACTCTGCCGCTACAAACAGTCCGTTCTTGAAAAAGAACGTCACCTCCTTGCCCAACAGGAGGAAATGATCCAGCAAATGCGCCAAGCCATGGTCAGTGATCTCACAGAGGCAGTGGATGTGAATGCCCTGATGAAAATGCCCATGGAGGAACTCGAAAAAGAAGTGGCCAACCGAGGCAATGATCTCAAACGTGCTTCTGCCTTTGTTAACGATCAAGAAGAAGAGCTAAAAATGGCTCTGGAGTCCCTAGCAGAACTGGAGCAAAAAGTCAAAGAAGCCAGTGACTTCGATCGCCTGCAACTGGCAGGCGAACTGGAGGACGAACGCCAGCGCTGTAATCTGCTCAATCAAGCTCTTGAAGGACAGCGGCAAAATATCCGTGAAAAAGAAGCGATCTACAAAATCCACAAACAAGTGCTAGAGGCGCGCAAGGATCCCGCCTCCCAACAGGGCATTAGCCTCATTCCCATCCTCAGTGAACTGGAGCGCCAGTTTCAAGAGTACAGTATGGCTGTCAATCAACTCGCGGAAGAATTGCAGCAGGCCTATACCGATCTCGAAAGTCTGCGCCACGACCTCGAAGAGCGGCGCAAACTGCAACAGCAGCAAAAAGATCAACTCAGTCAAGAAGAACAGGCACTGATTGAAGAGCAACGTTTAATCGCTGCCAAACGCGGCCAAGCGAATCTGCTGCGGGAAATTTTACAACCTGTCCAAGATCGCCTCAATCACCTGCGCCAAGGCCTAGAGGGACTGAACCAAAATATCCTCAATGGCCGTCCCGGTGCTCTCATTTCTGAATTGCAGCAGGTGGTCATGAATCTGGGACAAGGGGCTTAGTCGCTAATTGCGCTGCCGCATTGCATCTCGGACTTTGGTTGCCCCTGGGCGGTTATTTTGCTCACGGTACAGCTTCAAAGCCACTTGATAGGCACTGTGGGCCTCCTGCCGCCGCCCTTGGGCTGTCAAGGCTTTGCCCAAGCGGTAAAATCCTTCGGGATTCTTGGGATGGATCTGTGTGGCTTGACGATAAATCGCCGCAGCTTCAAGGGGATTGTTTTGCTGCATTAATAGCTCCCCAAAACTGAAGTAGGTGGCTACCCGTTCGGGTTGCAGGGTGATCAGGCGGCGGTAGGCTTGAATGGCTCGCTCGGCTTGATTTGCAGCAGCAGCCAGTTCAGCCACCTGTTGCAGCAGATCCGCATCCCACTGACCCAAGTTAGCCGCGCGATCAATCGCTTGCCAGCCATTGCTAGGATCGCCGGCGGCCAGAAGGGCCATCCCCAAGTTGAGTTGAATCGAGGCATTGCTGGGGGCAAGGGCTGCCGCCTGTTGCAGACAACTGAGGGCTTCAGGAATATTGCGTTGTTGGAGCAGCAAAACGCCTAATCCCTTTTGAGCCGCCCAATTGCGGGGGGCAAGACTGAGGGCGGAGCGGTAGGCCTGTATCGCGCCTTGGGGATCCCCCATGCGGGCAAGAATCACCGCCAATCCTTCATAGGCTTGGGCATTACGGTTATCGAGGCGAATGGCTTGGCGGTAGGCGGCAGCAGCCCCGTGGTTTTCCCCCATCCTCCCCAGACTGTAGCCGAGGGCATAGTAAAAATCAGCGTTTTGTTGATCCAGCTCAATAGCGCGTTGGTAGGCACGGGCGGCTTCGGCAAATTGTCCCTGCTGGGCATAGATGTAGCCAATGGCAGAATGCACGCGGGAATTAAGGCTCTCGCTCTGGAGCAGTTGCTGATAAATGGCCAAGGCTTGAGCATAGTTTCCTGCTTCCACTAGCCGTCGCCCTTCTTGCATCAGTGTGCTGACTTGGCTATTGGCATGTACTGGCGATGCTATCCAAAGGCCAAGACTGGCAATGCTAGCCCACAAAAGAGAATTGCAGCGCATCGTCAGTGAGTCCTCCTCGCAAACATTAACCTCAACTTAACGGTTGTTTACAGCTCTCTTAAGAGATACTGCAAATTCCGCCAAGGGCGATCGCCAAGGGTTAAGAGATCTAGTTAAGGCAAACTAAGGCTCTATTCTGGACAATTTTGACTCGAATGGCAAATCAAAAGGTAGGTGTGCGATGGCGAGACGATGCAACATTGCCCTTGTGGGCAGCTACAACAGCGGCAAAACAACCCTTGCAGAAAGCATTTTGCGCCTTACCCGCGCCACGAGTAGTAAGGCGAGTAGTCTTCTAGATACCAGTCCTGAGGCTCGCGATCGCCAAATGGGGGTGGAACTAAATGTCGTTCATACCCAGTATGGGGACTTGGAGCTGACGCTTCTCGACTGTCCCGGCTCGGTGGAATTGCTCCAAGAAACCCTCAATGCCCTCGTGGGGGTGGATATGGCGATCGTTGTCTGTGAACCCCTCAGCGATCGCGCCTTTACCCTAACTCCCCTGTTCAAATTCCTCGATGACTGGCAGATTCCCCATATCCTTTTTGTCAACAAGATGGAGCGTGCCCATGATCCCTACATGGAGATCCTCGCCGCCTATCGCCAAGTTTCCAGTCGTCCCCTTGTACCCCACCAGTACCCCATTTGGCAGGGAGATGATCTCCTGGGCTACATTGACTTGGTGACGGAGCAGGCCTATCACTACCATGCGGGGGCAGCGGCGGATTTAGTTCCCTTTCCTTCCGAATTACAAGCCGTTGAACAGGCCGCGCGGGCGGAGCTACTGGAGGCTCTAGCCAACTATGATGATCACCTCTTGGAGGAACTCCTTGAGGATATTGCGCCGCCGGAAAGTGAAATCATGGCGGATCTGCGCTGGGAGTTGGGAGCCGATTTAATTGTGCCCGTCTTTTTTGGCAGTGCGCAAACGGACTACGGTGTGCGTCCCCTATTGGCAGCCCTCGATCGCGAAGCACCCGATGCCACAGAAACTGCTGCGCATCGCCAGATCAACGGTGAAGAGCCTCTCGCCCAAGTGCTGAAGACCTTCTATCTACCCCAAGGAGGCGGCAAGCTCTCCCTTGTACGGGTCTGGCAGGGTACCTTGACCGATGGTATGAGCTTGAATGGGGTGCGCGTAGGTGGCATCTACCGTGGCCAAGGTACACAACTGGAATCCCTAGGACAAGCCACAGCGGGGGACATCGTTCTCTTGGCGCGGCTAGAGGGCATTCGTACCGGTGAGACCCTCAGTGTCAGTGGTCAGGCGGTGCCTTTGCCCTATGCACCCCAACTAGAACCTGTCTATGCCTTGGCCATTACCCCCAGTAAACGCAGTGATGAGGTGAAGCTCACCAGCGCGCTGCAAAAACTCCTTGAGGAAGACCCGGCGCTGCGCTGGGAACAGCATGGCGATACCCATGAAATTATTCTCTGGGGACAGGGTGACATTCACTTGCAGATTGCCCTCGATCGCCTGCGCCGCAAATATAACCTACCGATGCAAACCCATCTCCCCCAAGTCCCCTACAAGGAAACCATTCGCCGCAGCACGAAAAACAGTCATGGCCGCTATAAACATCAAACCGGTGGCCACGGCCAGTTTGGCGATGTGTACCTCGATATTGCTCCCCTAGAACGCGGCAGCGGCTTCCAATTTAGTGAAACCATTGTCGGCGGCGTTGTGCCCAAGCAATATATCCCCGGTGTCGAGCAAGGGGTGCGGGAATTTCTTAGCCGAGGACCGTTGGGATTTCCGATGGTGGATGTGGCGGTGACCCTCACCAATGGCTCTTACCACTCTGTGGATAGCTCTGAGCAGGCCTTTCGCCAAGCGGCTCGCCTCGCCATGCAAGCGGGAATTCCCCAGTGTGAACCGCAACTCCTAGAACCAATCATGGCGGTGCAGGTGTGGATGCCCCAAGCCTTTACGGCTAAGGTGATGCAGGCGTTGACGGGGCGGCGTGGTCAGGTTTTGGGCTACAGCAGTAAGGAGGGTTGGCCCGGCTGGGAACAAATTGAGGCTTATTTACCTCAAGCGGAAATGCATGACTTTGTGGTGGAGTTGCGATCGCTGACGATGGGCACAGGTGGCTTCCATTGGCAATTTGACCATCTTCAAGAAGTACCGGAGAAACTGGCCGCGACGATTGTCCAGCGCCACAAAAAAGCCTAGGCCACCAGTTGAGCCGCCTTGGCCTGCAATTCCTGAAGTCGTTTGGCCATAATCTGCTGAATCTGCGCCTCCTGCTGGCGATCGCTCGCATCAAGATCATCGGCCACGGTGCCGGGAGCAGCTTGGAATTTCTTGAGTTGACGGTCAAAGAAACTATTGGGAAAGCGGCGGTACTCAACGGTCTGCTGCTGGAGGCGGGCAGTGTGGCAAAACTGGTGCAGCCAATGGGCATAGGCCACATCCTCAGCCCCATAGCGAAATTGGCGAAATACCTCCTCTTCGGGAAAGCCGCCAATAAACTCATGGACTTCGCGGCGCACGGCGAGATTGAGCACCAGCGTTTGCTCGAGGCTCCTGTGCCAGTAGGGATGAAGGCGATCGCGACAATAGACCCCTGTGCGCACCGCCCCAAAATACGCTGGGGCATAGGGTTCCGGTAAGGGCTGATTCAACACCGATAGAGCTAAAAACAAATGCTCAGGGCGGTAGAGATCATCGGCATCACAGAAAAAAATTACCTCCCCCTTGGCCAAGCGCACCCCCATGTTCCGCGCTGCCGCAATCCCAATATTCGTCGGCAAGCCCACCAATTGTAGGGGCACCGTATTCGGCCATCCTGCCGTCGCCACATCACAGGTGTGATCCGTTGAACCATCGCTAATCAGGATGAATTCCCCCGCAGTGGCGTAGGGGAAGTGCTGTTGGAGGTAGCGGCAACTGGCGGCAATGCTCTCAAGGGTTTCTCGAAAGACCGTTTCTCCCCGCTGGGTCACCACATTGTAGGCGGGCATCACAATCGAGAAGGAACGCAGGCCAGCAAGTTCCACAGCAAGTCCCTCAGTCACTCGCCCTCATTTTCTCCTTAAGAGCGGCTGCGATGCAAAAATTTCCCAAGGTGTTGACAAACGCTCAGGGTATTCGCTACATTAACTAATGCTGAGTCTTGCCCCCATCGTCTAGAGGCCTAGGACACCTCCCTTTCACGGAGGCGACGGGGATTCGAATTCCCCTGGGGGTATCCTACACTGGCAACCTCAACGTGAACGGTCGATATTTGATTCGCCGATCCCCTGCCAAAGTGCCACAATACGGAAAGTAGTGCAGGAGACAAAGGATGGACTGGGCAACGCGGGTGATGCGGGTCACGCCGTCGGTAACGCTGGCGATTGATGCCAAAGCCAAGGCAATGCGCGCGGCGGGAGAGGATATCTGTAGCTTTAGTGCGGGCGAACCCGACTTTGACACCCCTGCCCACATTCGGGAGGCGGCGAAAGCTGCTCTCGATCAAGGCAAAACCCGCTATGGTCCGGCGGCAGGGGAACCGGCTCTGCGGCAGGCGATCGCCACCAAGCTCAACAACGATAATCGCCTGCCCTATCGTGCTGAAAATATTCTCGTCACCAATGGCGGCAAGCAGGCGCTCTTTAACCTGATGCTAGCCCTGATCAATCCCGGCGATGAGGTGATTATTCCTGCCCCCTACTGGGTGAGCTATCCAGAGATGGTGCACTTGGCTAGTGGCACGCCGGTCATTGTGGCAACGACGCCGGAAACCGGTTATCGGATTACTCCGGCGCAACTGGAGAAGGCGATTACGCCAAAAACGCGGCTCTTTGTCCTCAACTCCCCCAGCAACCCCACGGGCATGGTCTATACCCCCGAGGAAATTCGTGAGCTGGCGGCAGTGATTGTGCAGCATCAACTGTGGGTGGTGTCTGATGAGATTTACGAGAAGATTCTCTACGATGGGGCTGAGCACCTGAGCATTGGGGCTGTGAGTGAGGCCGCCTTTGAGCGAACCATTGTTTGTAGCGGCTTTGCCAAGGCCTATGCCATGACGGGCTGGCGCGTGGGCTACATTGCGGGGTCAGCGGACTTCATTCAGGCAACCACGAAGATTCAAGGCCACAGCACCTCAAATGTCTGTACGTTTGCCCAATATGGTGCCCTTGCCGCCTTAGAGGGAAGTCAAGCCTGTGTGGCTGAGATGGTGGCTGCCTTCCGCGATCGCCGTGCCTGTATGTATGAACGCATTTCTGAGATTCCTCGGCTGCGCTGTCTCAAACCCCAAGGCGCCTTTTATCTCTTTGTGGATATTAGCGAAACGGGCTTAAGTTCCGTAGAGTTTTGCGATCGCCTGCTGCAGGAGGAAAAAGTGGCCACAATTCCCGGTAAAGCCTTTGGCATGGATGATCACATTCGCCTCTCCTATGCCACGGATTTAGCCACCATTGAAAAAGGTCTGACGCGACTAGCAAAATTTGTCGAGCGCCTCTAAGTCCACAACCGCGCCATCGGCAGCAAAAACCCCGGCATCACTTCGCTACAATCAACGACCTCGGGGGCGTCCAGAACAACCACGTCCTCTTGGGGACGGTCGGGTGGCGGTCTTGGCAATTGATCAACAGCCCCAAGCGCACCCCTAGTCGCTGATATTCCTGCATTTTGGCGCGTAAGTGGTCAATCGGATCCGAAGGCGATCGCAACTCAGCAACGAAATCTGGTACAATGGGGATCTAGCCCGTGAGATCAACGCCCCCTCGGCAGAACTGAGCCATCCAAGGACCTCTGGGGAGAGTTTGCCTCCCCAAAGCTGTAAAATCATAGCCCATTGAGGAATCAAAAGCGCGCCCCAGTTGCATTGCGGACATTGAGCAGCAGCGGCGAGCTGCCCACGGGTGTCGTAGAAGTCATCACGGTTGGTTCAAGCAGAATAACTTAACTTGATCCTAGATCCTAGCGAAGGCGACTTAGAGATGGCCTTTCACGTATTTCCACGCTAGTTTGGCTGCACCGACAATGCCCGCCTGATTTCCAAGGGTCGCTCGCAAACAGTGGAGGTGATTGCGGGAAGTCGGCAGCACTCGCTCTTCCAATTCAGCAATCATCGAGGGAAAAAAGAGATCACTGGCGGCACTAATCCCCCCACCAATAATCACTGCTTCGGGGGTGAGGACATACACAAGGCTAGCAATGCCAGCGGCTAATTCGCGGCCATAGGTTTGCCAACGGGCGATCGCCTCAGGGTCGCCATTGTTGGCCCGCTCTGCCATCTCATGGGGTTCACAGCCCCACCGCCGCCGCAGGGCTTGGGCGGAAACGTGTTGCTCAAGGGAACCGCGATTGCCACTATTGCAGGGAGGTCCATTGTAGTCGAGGGTGATCAACCCCAACTCGCCGGCAGCGCCATCCCGACCGACAAAGAGATCGCCATTGAGGATAATAGCACCGCCAACCCCTGTCCCCAAGGTCAGTAAAATGAAATTCTTGAACTGACTCCCCGCCCCTAGCCATGCTTCTCCGAGGCCAGCACAGTTGGCATCGTTACCAATCACCGTGGGTTTGCCCGTCAGAGGTTCGAGGCTGTCACTAATAGGCACTTCGTACCAGTCAAGGTTAATGGCACGGCGGGCAATGCGACCAGTGGCATCCACCGGCCCCGGTATCCCCATCCCGATCGCCAACGCCCGATCCTCACCATCCAGTTCTTTAATTCCCTGCACAATGGCTTTAATCACCCGTTCTGGAAGGGGGGGCTGAGGAGTCGGCAACGTCAGGGCATTGAGGCAATCCCCCTTGGGACTAAAGCACCCCATTTTGATGGCCGTGCCACCAAGATCAACACCAATAACGTAGGGTTCATTCACAGAGATTTTGTGGGTCTCAATTGCAGGCGATCGCGGGCATCCTCGCCCAGTTGAATGGTTACATCCGATGCTAGCACACCCGTGCTCTCCACCCGCACTTCGCCAAATCCCAGGAACAACTGCACTTGACGGGCTGCTGCCAAATCCCCCTGCTGAGCAATGATGCGCGTAATCGGGATTGGCTGGGGCAATGGCCCTGCTACCAAAGGATCGGGGTAACCGGCGGTTTGCAGTTGCTGACTCAGGTGCATGACCAATGATTCTGGCAGGGTGGTATTTTGAATCGCAATCTGCACTTGGGCGGGGGTCGTCAAACCTGTTTCGCGCGGATCAGCAGTAGGGGCGTCACGGAAATACTGATCCGTCAGCCAAGCAATCCGTTGGTAATCAGGCAACCAATAGCTCACTTCCACTTCATCGGTGCTGCCATTAAAGTTCCCCGGCAGCATCAGAAACTCCACCCGCGATCGCGGCAAGCTAGTGAGGAATTGCCCCAAGCTCATCAGTTCTTCAACCGTTAAATTGGTATCCAAGTTTTCGCGAATAATGCTGAGAATTTGGGGCGTACGGGCAAGGGTTTCGGGGCGAGCCGTTTGCTCCATCAATGCCCGCAAAAACATCTGTTGTCGCTGCACACGGCCAATATCGCCAAGGGCATCGTAGCGAAAGCGCAGAAATTGTAGGGCTTGGTTGCCATTCAGGTGTTGTCGTCCGGGCTGCAAATCAATGTAGAGGCCCTGACTGTCATCCCGATAGCGCATGGCTGTGGGTACATCCAGCGTCACCCCCCCAAGGGCATCAATGAGTTTCTCAAGGCCTTGAACGTTAATGCTCAAATAGCGATCGATGGGCACATCCCCTAGCAAATCACTCACGGTTTCCGCCGCCAGTGCAGGTCCGCCGAGGGCATTGGCTTCGTTAATTTTGGCATCCCCCCGGCCGGGGATAAAGGTCAGTGTATCGCGGGGAATTGACAGCACTACTAAACGTTGCTGCACTGGGTCAAAGCGCACCAGTAGAAGCGAGTCCGATAGCCCCTCAACGGAATTAAGTAGGGCATGGTAGGTAAGGTTGGGGTCGGGTGGGGAGGTTAAGACCTTGGAGCCAATGAGCAGTAAATTCAAGGGTTGATGGAGCCTTGCCCCTGTCCAGCGATCGCCCCGTTGAAACACCTGCCATTCCCGACTGCTGAGCGATCGCTGCATGAGTGGTGTACTCTGACTCAATAGCCCCCACAGTGCCCCTAGGCTGCCGGAGATCAAGGCAACCCCTAGCCACAACACCAGTCGCCAAAATAAAACCCCTTCTTCAGGCGGCGCGGGCCCTCGTCGGCGTTGCCATCGAATAGACACTATTGCCTCGGCACACTAAAATTCCTTTAAGCCTACCATATAGCTCTCTTCTCCCATGACGTACATCAAGCGTCTTCGATAGGGAGTTTCACCCTTTGGAGTCCGAGCTACCCCCGTGAAAAGAACTGTCAACAAGTTGGCAAAATAGAATACACAAATATCCAACTCATACGCAACCCATTGCGGCCAAAATGCAATTTATTGACCTCGCGGAAATTCATGTCAAAGCTGGGAAAGGGGGCGACGGTATGGTTGCCTTTCGCCGTGAAAAGTATGTACCTGCGGGGGGGCCATCGGGGGGAAATGGGGGCAATGGCGGCTCGGTGATTCTCAAGGCAGTCTCCAATTTACAAACGCTGCTGGATTTTCGCTATGCCCATGTGTTCAAGGCGGAAAATGGCCAACGGGGCGGGCCCAATAACCGTACGGGTGCTTGTGGTGCGGATTTAGTGATAGAAGTGCCCTGCGGCACGATGGTTTGGGATGCAGAAACGGAGGAATTACTGGGAGACCTCACCACCCCCGGTCAAATGCTGCTGGTGGCCAAGGGCGGCAAAGGGGGGTTAGGGAATAAGCACTTCCTTAGCAATCATCAACGGGCACCAGACTATGCCCTACCGGGCTTGGAGGGGGAAGAGCGGCATCTCCGGTTGGAACTCAAGCTACTGGCGGAAGTGGGCATTATTGGCCTACCCAATGCGGGTAAGTCCACGTTGATCTCTGTACTGTCAGCAGCGCGACCGAAGATTGCTGATTATCCCTTTACAACTTTGGTGCCCAATTTAGGTGTGGTGCGCCAACCCAATGGCGATGGAACTGTGTTTGCTGACATTCCGGGTCTGATTGCCGGTGCCCATGCGGGTCTGGGGTTGGGGCATGAGTTTCTCCGCCATATTGAGCGCACACGTCTGCTGCTGCACTTGATTGATGCCACGGCTGAGGATGTGGTGGCTGCCTACCAAACCATTCGCGATGAACTAGTGGCCTATGGCCACGGCTTGGGCGATCGCCCGCAAATCATTGCCCTGAACAAAATTGATGCCCTAGAGGCTTCGCAAATTACGGCTATTCAAGAGACCCTCGCTGCCTATGTGGGTCAACGGGTTTTTGCCATCTCTGCGGTGGCGCGTCAGGGGTTAGAGCCTCTCCTAGATGCCATTTGGCAGGAACTGGGGGTCAGCGTTTCCCATCCGTATTCTTGATTTGATGCTTCGTGCGATTCAATACCGCCTTGCACTGTGGTATGTGGGGGTGACGGCACTCCTGCTCCTTATCTTTGCCACGGGGTTCTTTTTCTATGTGCGGGGAACGCTGATTGAGCGCATTGATGACACCCTCAGCCACGTTGTTGAGGTGGTGAGTCGCTCTCTCATTATTGACACGGGTACGGCGGAAGCCATTGATTGGCAAACCAGTTTAGGCAGTAGTCCCCTTGCGGTGCTGGAGGAGGATCACATTGACCTTGAGGGGTTTACCCCAGATCAGCAGTTGGCTTGGAGCACGTTTTCAGAACCCCTGGATCTGCCCTTGCATCTCAGCCGGACGGCAGAAACGGTACAGGTAGGCGAGGATCGTTGGCTACGGCAGATGACAGTGGCCTTAGTGGTGGGCGATCGCCTCTTGGGCTATTTACGGGTCAGCCATCCTTGGTTCGAGGTGACCCAACCGAGTCAGGCTCTACTCTGGGATCTGTTGGTCGGCATTACCATCACGCTGACACTGGTGAGTATTAGTGGCTGGTTTCTGTCACGGCTGGCGATCGCCCCCTTGCAGCAGTCCTATGCTTATTTGAAGCAATTTACCGCCGATGCTTCCCATGAATTGCGCAACCCCGTGGCCCTCATTCAAACCAATGTCCAAGTTGCCTTAGCCACTGCGGATCCGGAAACTCAACGCCAACAACTCCTAGTCATTGAACGCCTTAGTCGCCGCCTCGGCCGCTTGGTGGATGATTTGCTCTTTCTAACTCGTCAAGATAGCGGCATGATTCCCCTGCAGGCCCAGCCCTGCCACCTTGATGCCCTTCTACTGGGGGTGATTGAGGAGCAGACGCCCCTGATCGAGCAAAAGCACCTCCAACTGGAGTTGGAGCTTGCGGATCCCCAGACCTCGGAAGCGGCAGCCTATCGCCTTTGGGGCAACCCCGATCATCTCAGCCGCTTGTTAACGAATATCCTCAGTAATGCCGTGCAATATACCCCTGCGGGAGGTCAGATTCAGGTGAGGTTGGGTCAGCAGGGCAAATTCTACCGCGTAGTCATTGCCGATAATGGACCGGGGATTCCCGCCAGTGAGCTGCCCCGCCTGTTTGATCGCTTTTATCGCCTTCAGGGCACAAAGTCCGAGGGGACGGGTTTAGGGCTAGCGATCGCCCAATCCATTGTTCAGGCCCATCGAGGTCAGATTCAGGTTACTAGCGAAGTCGGTCAAGGTACTTGCTTTACGATTTTGCTGCCTCTCGATCTTCGCGAAGGCTGAAACTATTTCCCAACTTTAACCAACCCTGTTTACTGAAGTTCCCCACTGACCTTAGCCTGATCTGAGGCCACTAAAAATAGCTGCTTACGGGCACGGGTCATGGCAACATACAGTTCACGCTGCAAAAGCAATACTTGTTCTTGCTTATCTGCGTAACAATCATCAAACTGATTCAGCTAAATTTCCCCGCTGATTTTTAATCATGTGCCAAGCCAAATTAACAACTCTTGGGTATTGCGAAAGTTCGTCCGAAGATAGCGCGATCGCCCCCGTGCCCAAATTCCCAGTTGAGTCCAATTACTGATGTTCAAAGTTTTGTACATATTGACTTGATATTGACTTGCTCTTTATCTAAAGATTGAGCAGTATCAGGGACAATCACACAATCACAAATGTCCCATTGACACCCCCTTGGTTACTAATAAAGCACTTAAAAACCAGTGGGATTCAAAACTATGCGCTTCATCAATTAGAACCGCATCGTATTGAGGAACAGTTCGGTCACCATCAATAAGATACTTGAGTAAACACCAGCCCTTGTTTTGTGTTCGGCACTAATAGCGATCGAGCAGGTCTTCAACGCGTGTTAAGACAGTCCTCATCAAAAGGATTAAACACGCTGAAAACAGTGAAAACTAATCTGAGACAGGCGGCATATTTTTAGAAAAGGGCTGTAACTGGTACGATCATTGCGAGAGTCACCCCGAAATGAGCCAGTTTCATTAGGATTGCCACCACTGTGGAAAAGAAATCGCGTTCGCTTGCCCACATTGCCACCATTGTTGCCGTTGCTACGCTGTTGAGTAAAGTCGCGGGACTGGTTCGCCAGCAGGCGATCGCCGCCGAATTTGGTGTTGGCGCCGCAGTGGATGCCTATAGTTATGCCTATGTGATTCCGGGGTTTCTCTTTGTGCTCTTGGGAGGGATCAATGGCCCGTTCCACAGTTCGATCATCAGTGTGGTTCTCAAGCAACCGCCCGAAAAAGTCGCGCCCCTGGTGGAAACCATTACCACCGTTGTAGGTACCCTATTGCTGGTGCTGACCGCAATTTTGATGGTGCTGGCTGACCCCTTGATTCAACTCATTGCCCCCGGTGCCAGTCCAGAGATTCAAGCCTTAGCCGCAGAGCAGTTTCGGATTATGACGCCCTTGGCCGTACTCTCGGGTTTGATTGGCATTGGCTTTGGCACGCTCAATGCTGCGGATCAGTACTGGTTGCCTTCCATTAGTCCCCTGTTGTCCAGCTTGGCGGTGATTATTGGCATTTGGTTCTTTGCCGATCAATTTGGCCCAGCGGTGCTCGCTTGGGGAACCCTAGCGGGAGGGGTACTGCAATGGCTCGTACAGATTCCTGCCCAATGGCAAGCTGGCATGGGCACATTGCGATTACGTTTTGATCTCAATCGTCCCGAGGTGCGAGAGTTAATTCAACTCATGGGGCCTGCTACCCTATCGTCGGGAATGCTCTTGATCAGCGTTTATATCAGTCTTTTCTTTGCCTCCCAGTTGCCTGTGGGTGCTGCCTCGGCTTTGAGTTACTCCCAACTCCTATTTCTGACGCCCTTAGGGATTCTCTCCAATGTAATCCTTGTGCCCTATATGCCCATTTTTTCAAAGTTGGCACAGCCAGAACATTGGCCGGATCTCAAGGAACGCATTCGCCAGAGTTTGGTACTCACTGCCTTGAGTATGATGCCCCTCGGTGGCATGATGGCAGCTTTGGCATTGCCGGCAGTGCGGGTGGTCTACGAGCGGCGTGCCTTTGATTTTCAGGCCTCCCAACTCGTGGCGGCCCTACTATTGGTCTATGCCATTGGTATGTTTTTCTACCTTGCCCGCGATGTCATTGTCCGCGTCTTTTATGCCCTAGAGGATGGCCGCACACCGCTCTACATCACCCTCTGGGGATTGGGATTTAATGCCCTGTTTTGCTTTTTCTTTACCCAAGCCTTTGGTGCTGTCGGTTTGGCAATGGCCACTGTTGGGGTGAATACCGTATCGTTTATTGCCCTGACTTGGATTTTGCACCGTCGTTTGGGAGGGCTACCTTGGGGGGAGCTAATTGTGCCGTTGTTGGGAATTGCCCTAGCCAGTGTTCTCAGCGGTGGGGCAGGTTGGGGTGCCCTTAAAGGACTGGAATTGCTCTGGGGGCGGGAAGGCTTGGGGGTGCAACTGTTGCAGTTGGCGATCGCCGGCAGTGTCAGCCTGATTGTTTTTGCGGCGGCTATCTCGCCCCTAGATCTACCGGAGCTAGAGTTTTTCCTCAGCAAAGTACGGCGGTTTTTACCCAAGCGATGCCAGTAATAGATTGCATAGTATGCTAATAGATCGGCCAAGAACGAGCCGCGTTTTTCCTTCTCTCCGTTGCCTCTTCATTGCATCTGCCTCTGCCGTGGAGTAGACCATGAAAGTTGTTTGTTCACAATCGGTTCTCAGTAGTAAGCTTGCCCCCCTGAGTCGCGTTGCCCCTAGCAATCCGTCGCACCCGATTTTGGCAAATATTCTCCTGCAAGCTGAGGGTGGCCGCCTCGGACTCTCCGTTTTTGATCTCAGTTTGGGGATGCAAATCTGGCTCGATGCAGAGGTCAAGGTGCCGGGGGCAATTACTGTTTCTGCCAAGCTCTTTAGTGAGATGGTGTCGCGGATGCCCAATCGCGATATTGAGATTACGGCGGAAGATACGCGGGTGATCCTCGACTATGGCAGCGGTTTCTTTGAGATTCAGGGGATGAGTGCCGAGGAATTTCCTGCCCTGCCCACATTAGAGGATGTGACACCTGTAACCTTGACCGCAGAGGCATTGCGGCGGGGACTTCAGGGGAGTTTATTTGCGGCGAGCACCGATGAAACCAAGCAAATTCTGACAGGGTTGCACGTGACTTTTGAGGTCGATCGCCTTGAGTTTGCGGCGACCGATGGCCACCGCCTCGCCGTTACGGTGACTGAACAGCCTGTACCGGAAGCCCTCTCGCCGATTACGATTCCCGCAAAATCTCTCAAGGATCTAGAGCGGCTGATGGCGAAACAGGATGGGGATGTAGCGCTGCGCTGTGACCCTACCCAAGTGGTGTTTGATATTGGCAATGATGCTTGCATTACTAGCCGTCTGTTGGAGGGTCAGTACCCCAATTACCGCCAACTCATTCCGAAAACCTTTGCTCGCCAGGTCACGGTTGAGCGATCGGCTCTAGCGGATGCCCTAGAACGGGTGGCGATTCTTGCGGCTCAAAAGAATAACGTCGTCAAAATCAACATTGATGCCGAGACCCAAGAACTCAAACTCTCCGCTGAGGCTCCGCAATTGGGAAGTGGTGAAGAAAATGTGCCGGCTCAGATTTCTGGGGAGTCGATGGAGGTGGCCTTCAATGTCAAATATCTTCTCGAAGGACTGAAAGTGATGAATAGTTCAGATGTGCAACTGCAACTCAACGGCGAAACTCAGCCCGCGATCCTCCTGCCCCTTGGGGAAGCGCAGATGAAATACTTGGTGATGCCGATTCAAATTCGCAGTTAGCGCAGGAAATTGCTGGTGAGCCAAAAGGTGACAAAAATGCCAATGCCCACCAGTTGATCCACATTGAGGAAAACCCCCGGCAGACCAAGCTGGTAGATACCTACGGCAATCACGGCGCCCAAAATGAGGGCAAGCAGGGTGATCAAAAAGGCGCGGCCAAGGCGTTGTTCTTTGCGTTGCAGCCACACTAGGTTAAAGCCAACCCCCAGGGACAGCACCAATGCCAAGGTATCGGGATTGGCCTGAGACAGCCCGATCGCCATCAGAACGCCATAGACCGTTGAGGTAATGGCAATGCCCCGCAGGTTGGGGGTGTCCAACTGTTGCTGCCACCACTGAAGGGCAGGATGATTCGCAATGCGATTTGGCTTAGCTGGCGCCGGTTCATTGAGTTGCTCAGCGTAGCGAATGCGCTCGGGCACTTTGATTTTGCCCTCTTGGCGTTGCCGCAGCCGATCCATCAAAATTGCATCGTAGGCTGCTTCAATTTCGGTACGCTGCCGTTCATCCCCCGAATGAGCTGCTAATAGCGCATCCCGTGCTTCTTTAATCTGCTCGAAAGAAGCGTCTTCCGGCACTTGCAGCTTTTCGTAGGGGTTGTCACTCATGGCAAACTGATCTTTGTTCATTGGCCATTCTTACGGGCAGTATCAACAGCGGAGTGAAGGCTATCCTACAGCTTAACGATGCCCTACCTTTCCAAGGAGCCAATTTTGCCCGTTGGCAGAGAAAAACGCTGTAGCACAATCACCTTCCCTCAAATTCTAACCACTTCCTAGAGAAAACGAGAGAAAGTAGCGCTCAAAGCAATGCAACCGTCTAAATTGTAACAAATCATTTACTTTCGATATTTTTAATAATTCTTTACAACGATGCGGGCGATCGCCCCCTAGGAGCAAGGTTTCTTTTTTTCAGATTTCTTTTGGCGCGATCGCTGGGCAGACAAACTTTAGCTTTAGGTTCAATCGGTCAGGGGATGACTTGGCGGGGGGGATTTTTGTATTTTTGTTTTATTTAAATCCAAAACTAACAGCAAAAAAACGAAAAATAACTTCTTAAAGGATCAATATTTTCCTAAGAGACTTACCAAACTTGAAAAAAGGCCTTGCTCATTCTCAAATAACTTAAAATTTTATTACATAAAAATAATTTTATTGACCGCTGCGACTTCTAGCGATCGCTGGCCGAGAATAGCAGTTAGGTCATCGTGTCGCTCCATTACTTAGGAGGCAAAGTCAACGTGAAACTTGCAGTGTACGGTAAAGGCGGAATTGGCAAATCCACCACCAGTTGCAACATCTCAGTGGCGCTGGCGCGTCGAGGCAAGAAAGTTCTGCAAATTGGCTGTGACCCCAAACACGACAGCACATTTACCCTGACAGGCTTTCTGATTCCCACCATTATTGACACGCTCCAAGCCAAGGACTACCACTACGAAGATGTCTGGCCAGAGGATGTGATCTACAAAGGCTATGGCGGTGTGGATTGTGTCGAAGCAGGTGGCCCCCCGGCCGGGGCAGGCTGTGGTGGCTATGTTGTCGGTGAAACCGTCAAGCTGCTCAAGGAACTCAATGCCTTTGATGAATACGATGTCATACTCTTTGATGTTCTGGGGGATGTGGTCTGTGGTGGCTTTGCTGCCCCCCTTAACTATGCCGATTATTGCCTGATTGTCACGGATAATGGCTTTGATGCCCTCTTTGCAGCCAATCGCATTGCCGCCTCCGTCCGTGAAAAAGCGCGCACCCATCCCCTGCGCCTCGCCGGTCTTATTGGCAATCGCACCAGTAAGCGGGATCTCATTGAAAAATATGTGGAAGCAGTTCCCATGCCCATCCTTGAGGTGCTGCCGCTGATTGAGGATATTCGGGTGTCGCGGGTCAAGGGCAAAACTCTCTTTGAGATGGCTGAAAGCGATCCCAGCCTCAACTATGTCTGTGACTACTACTTGAACATTGCCGATCAAATTTTGGCTCGGCCTGAGGGTGTGGTGCCCAAGGATGCCCCCGATCGCGACCTCTTTGCTCTGCTATCTGACTTCTACTTAAACCCACAGGGGTTAGAACGGCCACTGGCAGCGGTCTAAAACTCCCCTAGAATACTCCACGGAACCCCTTCGCTGGAGTGAGTATGAACCCTGAACAATTACGGCAAACTGCACGCAGTAAGTGGCTGGCCTACTACCAACAAAACCGCCATTGGATTGTCCGGTTGGCGATTTGGAGTACCTATCGCAGTCAACGGCGCCCCTCCTCAAGTTTTATTTTGGGGGTGCTGACGGCTTTGGAACCACGCCTACTGGATGCCCTGCCCGTCATTGTCGAACTCAGCAACGATCCCGATCGCATTATTTCTGCCCTTGGTTTGAACTTCAACCCCGACGAAGAACTGGCCAATCGTGATAACCCTGCTCAACTGTCCCCAGAACCTCGCTTACTACCCCCCAAGCCCTTTGTCAGTAATCGGGCTGAAGAACACGGTGAGGAGGCCGCTCAACGTCATCAAACCTAGTTCCGATAGTTTCTAAATTTGGAGGCTCTCCCTATGACTGCCACTGCTCCCAATGCCCTCAACTTTGAGTGTGAAACAGGCAATTACCATACGTTTTGCCCCATAAGCTGTGTGGCGTGGCTCTACCAAAAGATTGAAGATAGTTTCTTTTTGGTCATTGGTACCAAGACCTGTGGCTACTTTTTGCAGAATGCGATGGGGGTGATGATTTTTGCGGAACCCCGTTATGCCATGGCGGAGCTAGAAGAGGGGGATATTTCGGCGCAACTCAATGATTATGAAGAGCTAAAGCGCCTCTGCCTCCAAATCAAGCGCGATCGCAACCCCAGTGTCATTGTCTGGATTGGCACCTGCACCACGGAAATTATCAAAATGGACCTGGAGGGACTGGCGCCCAAACTAGAAGCCCAAATCGGCATTCCCATTGTTGTTGCTCGTGCCAACGGTCTCGACTACGCCTTTACCCAAGGAGAAGATACGGTGCTAGCGGCCATAGCCGCTCGTTGCCCCACGCCCACAGCAGTGAGTGATCCAGAGGAACGCAACCCCATCCAACGCCTTCTCAACTTTGGCAAGAAAAAAGAGGATGTCCAAGCTGAATCCCAACAGTACCACGACCACCCACCCCTTGTTCTCTTTGGCTCCCTGCCAGATCCCGTGGTGACCCAACTGACCTTGGAATTGAAAAAACAGGGCATTAAGGTCTCAGGATGGCTGCCTGCCAAACGCTATACCGAATTGCCCGTCATTGATGAGGGCTACTACGTTGCTGGTGTGAATCCCTTCCTCAGTCGTACCGCCACTACCTTGATTCGCCGCCGCAAATGTCAACTCATTACAGCCCCCTTTCCCATTGGTCCTGATGGTACCCGCGCCTGGATTGAACAGATTTGTGCTGCGTTTGGCATTCAGCCCCAAGGCCTAGCGGAGCGTGAAGCCGAGACTTGGGAAAAACTCAGTGACTACCTTGAATTGGTGCGAGGCAAATCGGTCTTTTTCATGGGGGATAATCTCCTGGAGATCTCCCTAGCGCGGTTTTTGATTCGCTGTGGTATGCGGGTGCATGAAATTGGCATCCCCTACATGGACAAACGCTACCAAGCAGCCGAGCTAGCACTCTTGACGAAGACTTGTACCGAGATGGGGCATCCCCTGCCCACCATTGTTGAAAAACCCGATAACTATAACCAACTCCAGCGGATTAAGGCGCTCCAGCCCGACCTTGTGATTACGGGTATGGCTCATGCCAATCCCCTTGAAGCCCGTGGTATCAGCACCAAGTGGTCTGTGGAATTCACCTTTGCTCAGATTCACGGCTTTGGCAATGCCCGCGACATCTTGGAACTGGTGACTCGCCCCCTACGGCGCAACCAAGCCCTTGTGGGATTAGGCTGGCAGAAACTGGTTGCCAACTAAAAAAATACCCCTCTCAGTGGATTGAGGGGGGCAAGCCAGACTTAGAAGCCCTGTTGTGGCGGCTGCAAAATCCGATTTTGGATATTGGGCGGCATACTACCCGGCGTTGGCGAGTACTGATAGCCAAAACCCGCATTCTGCGTATCATCAATGATTTTCGGTGTCACCATCACCACCAGTTCATTGCGTTGACGCTGGTTAGATTCCCGTCGGAACAACCGACCCAGTAGGGGAATGTCCCCTAGGATTGGAATCTTGGTTACCAGTGAGCGATCCTGATCTTGGATAATGCCCGCCAGCATCAACGTTTGGCCATCGCGCAAGCGAATCCGCCCCGACTCCATCCGCCGCTGCGAGAGCAGTGTCCCTGTCGAAGGGTTAACAATTCCCGGAAACACGACCGAATAGGTGCCACTAGGAGCACTCACTTCAGGAGAGAGTTGCAGTGTAATGAAGCCATTATCATCAATTTGCTCCACTGTAACGTTAAAGATAACCCCCGCTGGTCGAATAATCGGCCTAACCGTCTGAGCTGCGATAGCGGCACCGCCACCTGTACCCGTTGTCTGGGCAGTCGATTCTATACCAGAGAAAATCTCCTGAGTTAGGTTGACTTGAGCTGCACTTCCCTCTTGAATGATCAACGTTGGATTACTCAGAATCGTAGCGTTGTTATTTTGAATGGAAAGTTGAAGCTGTGCAAAAAAGTCACTGAGAAGATTGCCAACTGGCACACCCGGGACTGGAGGCAAAGGCTCAGGGGTCAAGCCACCAACATTGGGTGTTGTACCACGGATGATCGTTAATCCATCAGGATCAAAAATTGCGCCCCAAAGGCTGCCACCAAAGTTTGTAATTAAATCTGCATTGGCATTGCGGTTACGCAACAGGTTCACATCAATAAACTTGACATTCACCATCACCTGTCGCTTACGGATATCAAATTGCTGAATTAGTTGGGTGGCAATTTCCACTTTACGAGGGGTACCAATCAATGTCACTGTGTTGGTGCGTGGGTCACCGACGACCTCTAGCCCCCGCAGGAGTGAGCTGCGACAAATTTGACCGACAACCCCGCCCGCTGCTGCTGGTACTTGAAGCTGCTCACAACCGGTTGTGGGTTCTGCCCGACCTGTATCTGACAAGTTGGCGCCATACATTTCTAAAAGCTGCACAGCACCCAACTGCAAGTCACCCTCACGGGTACGGGTTTCACGGTTGAGAGAAGTTTGAGCTGTTGTCTGAGCTTGCCCACCGGTTGTATCCCCAGAGCCAATGGTGCCCCCCGTTTGAGCCTGAGAGGCGATTTCCCGTGTGGTTGAGCCAGCGCCAAAAACGCGCATTTGATTGAGGCGGATTGTGCGGACAATGCGGTTTTGGGCATCGGGGGGCAAAGATTGACCGATAAAGATGGTGCGGCCTTGGCGATTGGCTTTGAGGTTGGTGACCCGCAAGACGTAGTTGAATACGTCTTGAACGGATTCATTCTCGATATCGAGGGAGATGGCTACACCACCCGCTTCTCCATTGCCTTCGGGAAAGACAACGTTCATATTGGCGGCACGAGCCAGGAGGGAAAGAACCTCCCGCACTGGAGCCTCCCGCAGCAATAGGCGGGGAATCCGTTGATTGGTGCCCAGTTGAATCACATCGGGATCGGCATTGACCGGGCTAATGAGCATATCGCCAACAGGCGGTGGCACTGGGCGCGGTAGAAAAGGCGGCACCGCACTAGGGCCCGGGGGCATGGCCATGGGTTGACCACTGGGGGACACTTGAGGACCAGCGGGCGTTTGAGCCGTAATGAAGTTAATTTGCAGGCCACCACGTCCTTCGCGAATGACTTCACCAATGGGGGCAGCACTCATGCCATTCACAATGACGCGGATGGTTCTGGCGTCCAGTTGCACCACCTCGACGGAGGAGATACCGGGGGCAGGGTTATTTTGGCGGAAGGCCCCCCCTTGGGGTAGGCGCAGTTGGCTATTGGTAATGTCGGCAATGGAGGCATTACCTCGGTTGACGGTGAAAACCGCTGGCCGTACATTTCCCTGCACGTTGAAAAGGAGCTGGATACCGTTAGCAGCGGTCACAAGGCGAATGCCCGTAATTTCAGTTGCAGCCGCCCAAGTAGGCGTTTGACCTGCAGCAATGAGGGCCGTTGTGGCCACCCCTAAGCCGAGACGATGTAAAAGCTGACTCACGATGCTTGACTCCTCACAAATGCCACCAAACGTACGAAAAGAGAATGCAACTCAGTCCCAAAGCAATCTACGTTGCTTCTTTGATTGCCATGCGCTATTGCTGTTGTGGTTGCTGCGGTTGTCCTTGCTGCTCACCTCCTTGGGGCTGCCCCTCTTGGGGTGGTGGTGCCAGAGCGGCAATTTCTTCAGGGGTTAGGGGTACATAAGACATAAGCTTAAACGTGGCAATCACTTCACCGGGCTTATCAGCAACTGCTTCCATCGTCAGGTTGTTAATGACCAGGAAATTCTGTTGCCGATCAATTTCTTGCATGATTTGGATGATGCTGGGAAATGGTCCTTGAACTGTTATATTGGTAGCCTGCCTTTTTAGTTTGGCATTTAATTCGGGGCCAAGGGAGCCATCTTGGACAATTCCTGAAGCTGCACTATCGGGTTCAAAGGTATTGAGTCGAGCGCCGCTTTTGAGGATGAGCCGGTTAATGTCAAGGAGAAGGGTGTCTAGGGCTTCCTGAGTGGCAAAGAGCGATCGCACATCACGGTTTTCCTGTTTGGCTCGCTCTAAACCTGTTACTACATCATTGAGTTGCTTAAGGATCGCTTCCCGCTGGGAGAGGTTGTTTTCCTCTTGGCTAATTTCTTCCTGTAGCTTGGCAGCTTCCTCAAGCTTGGGGGCAATGAGAAGACTCCCTAGATATACCGCTGCTCCCAAACCGACGAGGGCAATCAGTCCCCCACTAACCACAGGGGTCAGGGTAATACCAAAGACCGTCGGATAATTTGGTGCGGGTTCTTCAATTGGGGGGCCGCCAAAATCGCCAGTTAGAGTCATTGCTGTACCACTCCTTTTTCTTTAAGAAATTGAATCCGCGCCACCAGTCCTTCAACACCATTGGCGGCAAGTTCTTTAAGGAGTTCCGAGGCCGGCACGCTGGCGATCGCGGTCTTGATGCTGAAGGAAATCCTTGCGGTTGTCTCTTCCTCCCGTTGATTTGTCCGCTCCGCCTTAACGAGTTGGGTAGCCTTGCCATCAAGGAAGGGAGAGCGATTTTGCAAGAGCAAGAGAAAGTCACTGACTGCATCAAAGGATATGGCTGTGCCTTCAATTGTCAACTCTTGCGGTGTTGCTCCTGCTTGGCTAATCCGCCGAATTTCTACCCCTGCTGGGGTTTGGATGGCTATATCGCGCATCACCGCCGACCAAGGTTTGACTTGATTGAACACAGTGGCTAGAGCTTTGGTTTCTGCGGCAACCTGCTCCTGCTCTTTCTTAATTTCATCCATACGTTGCAGGTCTGGGGAAATGGCGGCGAGGCGATCCTGAATACTTTTTTGCTTATTCGTCAGTTGTTGCAGCCAGAGGTTCGCACCCACCGAGCCGAGGAGAGCTAGCCCCACAAAGAAGAGGGCAGCGACACCACCAATAATGATCGGCACATTGTTTATTCCGGCTGCTGAGGTTGTGGTAGCAGCCATGCCCCCCACTTCGGGACGTTCTTTGAGGAGGTTAATCTCAATTGAGTACATCGGGGATGCTCCTAAGCGCCACGCAGACCAAGACCAATCACCGTGCCGAGGGCAGGGCGTTTTTCGAGGGGAATTTCTTCGGGGGTTTGTAGTCCCAGCAAACTAATGGGGTCAACCAAAGTAGTGGCATAGTTGAGCCGCTGACTAAAAAACTCATCCACTTGACCAATACTGGCACCGGGGCCTGCAAGCAGCAACTGCGACACCTCTAGACTCTCCCCTTGGTTGAGGTAAAAGTCAATGGAGCGGCGAATTTCGTCTGCGAGATCGGAGAGCACTCGCAAAATAGCGGCACCACTGGGGTTGAGTGCTCCGGTCACATCCATCGGCTCTAGGGGAACGGTCAGATTCTCGAGCAGGTCAACGCCCATCGAAGGGGGCAAGTTCATGGCGCGGCTAATGGCTTCTTGCATCCGTTCTTTGCCAATGGGCACTTTGCGGTTGAACTGGGGAATGCCATCCTTGACGATGCTGATTTCTGTGCCCTCGTCGCCTATATCAATAATTGCTGCTGCTTCGCCCACAAATTGCTGTAGTGAATCCCGCAGGGTACGCATGAGGGCAAAATTGGTCACTTCAAGGGCTGTGAGTTGTAAACCCGCTTGGGTAAAGGCATTGATATAGGCATCGGTGACTTCGCGGGGCGTGCCCACGAGCAAAATTTCTACCCGCTCAATGCCATCTTCATCAAGGGAGGTTCCCAGCTTTTGATAGTCAACATCGGCCTCTTCACGAGGAAAGGGAAGGTACAGTGGGGCTTCCTGCATGAGAACCACTTCCCGTAATTCATAGTCGGGTAATTCCGCAGGCAGGCGAATCAGGCGAATCACGGCTTCATTCATGGGAATGGCACTGATCACCTCTTTTTGTTTGATGCGTTGATCCTCAATCCCTTGACGGATGGCATCGGCAACGGCGGTGGTGTCAATGATGCGGCCTTCTTCAATGGCGCCTTCACTGAGGGGCACTGAGGCCATGGCCGTCATTTTCAGGCCCTGCTTTTGCCGCTGAAGCTGCACGATATTGACCCGCTCTGGGGTGAGTTCAATCCCCAAGCCCTGCTTTGGTTTTGCAAATAGATTTCCCAGCACAATATCACCCACCAGTGAACGGTCAAGTTTGCATTAGCGATATGGCGTGAAGAGTGAAGTCGAGAACAAGGCCACACCCTACCTGACAGGGTTATGGAAACACCTGTGTGGCTAAAGCAATCATAACCAATGTGCATCGGCTCTTTCCAATGCATTGGTATGGTTTGCAAAGTGGCTTTATGCAAAACTTGACCGATCGCCCTTGGGGAAAGTCACCACGATCGCCAAATAACGGCATCAGTTTATTAGGGCTGAACAATTACTCATGTGCCCACCTCAATTTTTTCAAAGAGGGCAGGAAGCTAGGGCATAAATCTTGATGTTTTCTTCAGCAAATTCAGCTTATAAGAGTTGCACACAGGCGCGAGCGATCGCCCAATCCTCTTGGGTCTGAACCACCAGAACCCGTACAGCAACAGTAGACAGCGCAATGTCGCGATCGCCTTTGCCCTCTTCGTTAGCTGCGCTATCTAACTCAATTCCCAACCAACCTAGCCCTCGGCAGACATCGCGGCGCACACCGGCGGCATTTTCACCAATTCCTGCTGTGAATACCAACGCATCAAGGCCGCCAAGAGCCGGCAGGAGGCTCGCAATCCCCCGTTGCAGGGAGTAGATAAAACAGTCATAGGCCAACTGGGCTTGGATATTTCCCTGATCAATGGCCGCTAAAATCTGCCGCAAGTCATTACTGATCCCAGAGACCCCCAATAGGCCCGATTGGCGATTCACCAGTCGATCCAGTTCTTCAACCGTCCTGCCGCGCCGCAGCAGATAGAGCAAAATCCCCGGATCAAGATCGCCACAGCGCGTTCCCATCATCACTCCTGCCGTGGGTGTAAAGCCCATCGTCGTCTCCACGGAGACTCCCCCCTTGACCGCAGTGAGGGAACAGCCATTGCCGAGGTGACAGGTAATCAGGCGCAACGCTGCTAAGGGACGCTGCAATAGGGTGGCCGCCCGTTCACTCACGTATTGATGGCTAATGCCGTGGAAGCCGTAGCGTTGAATACCGGCAGTTGTCAGTTTATAGGGAATGGCATAGGTGCGCGCCACCGCTGGCAGTTGGGCATGGAACGCGGTATCAAACACAGCCACTTGGGGCGTTTGGGGACAAATGTCGGCCATTAATTCCATCCCCAGTAGGTTGGCTGGATTATGGAGGGGCGCATATTCACTAAATTCGGTAATCGCTGCTTTCACCTGCGCATCCACGCGCACCGGTACTTGGTAGCGGCTACCACCATGGACAACTCGATGACCGATCATCGTAATTTCTGCAAGGCTTTCTAGGAGCCTTGTTGAGCCGCTGGTGAGGGTGTCTAGGAGAGTTTTGAGCCAGTCCCGTAGGCCTGCAATTCCCCCCTCTGGGTGGGTTAGGCTGGCTTCGTAGCGTTGATCGGCGGTTGTGACCTTGAGCCGCGCCACGGTCGGGTTTTGTCCCCAATCGAGGAGGCCTTGCCAAAGGGGAGCGGGGGGTGTGGCAGCCGTTGCCGCCATTTCAGGCGCTAACCGATACAAACAGGCTTTGAGGCTACTAGAGCCAGCATTTAACACCAGCACTGTGATCATGGCAGGCCAGCAAGAGCATCGCCTCTATCTTAGCCAAGCAGCGCCTTTGGCAACCGATGCAGCGCAGAACACATTGAGGCGAAAAAGATAGCCCTAGAATTAGGACAGGCATTGGGGAAGTCAGCGTGTTGTGGCAAAAGCTTAAATGGCGGCGACACGGTGTGTATCTGCTGTTGTTTCTATTGGGGCTGTTGATTGCGGCTGTGGTGCTCACTCAATTGCGATCGCACCCGATTATCCGCCCCTCCCTAGACCCGCTGCCTCAACATCCGCAAATCGCGGTACACATGAATCACTCCCAAGCCCACAGTTACCAAGAACCCTATCGCCCCTATACCCGTGAAGGGGAAGACCTTGAGGCAATCATGATTGAGCAGATTGCCAAGGCTCAAAAGACCATCGATGTGGCGGTGCAGGAGTTTCGCCTACCGAATCTGGCCAAGGCTCTAGCAGCACGGCAGCAGGCAGGGGTACGGGTACGGGTGGTAATGGAGAATACCTACACTGCTCCTTGGGCAAAATACAGTGCTGCCCAAGTGAGTGCGATGGATCCAAGGATGCGGGAGCGCTATAACGACTGGAAAGCGCTTGTGGATACCAACGGGGATGGCCAACTCAGTGCTGCCGAACTCAGCGATCGCGATGTGCAGACGATTCTCAACGAGGCCAAGATCCCTTGGATTGATGACACTGCCGATGGCTCCAAAGGCAGTATGCTCATGCACCACAAGTTTATTGTGATTGACGATCGCCAAGTGATTGCGACGACGGCGAACTTTACCCTCAGTGATGTCCACGGCGACTTGGGACGACCCGATACCCGTGGCAATGCCAACTCGCTCTTGGTGATTGATAGCCCTGCTGTGGCACGCCTATTTACTGAGGAATTTAACATTATGTGGGGCGATGGTCCCGGTGGTCAGACCAATAGTCGCTTTGGGGTCAAAAAGCCGGTGCGCCCCCCTCAACGGGTAGCTGTGGGCGATGCCATGGTCACGGTCCGCTTTTCGCCAACCCCGCGATCGCAACCTTGGGCGGCTTCTACAAACGGCCTCATTGGTCAAACTCTGAATCGCAGTCGCCAAAAAATTGATATGGCGCTCTTTGTCTTCTCCGATCAGGAGTTGTCCTACGTGCTTGAGGAACGGCATAACCAAGGGGTTAGCATTCGCACCCTCATTGACTCAGGATTTATCTACCGCGACTTTAGCGAAGCCCTCGATATGATGGGAGTGGCAATGGCAAACACTGCCCAGGCTCGTCGAGGCAACTGTTACTACGAAGCGGGTAACCGCCCCTGGCAAAAGCCCATTCAAACGGTGGGCACCCCCCTACTGCCGGAGGGGGATAAACTGCACCACAAGTACGGCGTGGTTGACGATCGCACGGTGATTGTGGGTTCCCACAACTGGTCAGAGGCGGCCAATCGCGGTAACGATGAATTCTTGCTGGTGATTGAGCATCCCACTGTAGCGGCTCACTACAAACGGGAGTTTGAGCGCCTCTATAGCAATAGTCGTCTAGGTCTGCCGCAGCATATTCGCGATCGCATTCAGCAGCAGTTGACCGCCTGCGGCGGTAAGATTGCCACCCGACCTGCCCCCTCTTCAGGCAATCGTGCCAGCGCGCCTACCGCACGGGTGAATTTGAACACGGCCACCGCCGCCGAACTGGAGACCCTACCGGGGGTCGGATCAAAACTAGCGGCTGAAATTATCCGTGCCCGCGAGCAGAAGCCCTTTCAATCCTTGGCGGATTTAGATGCCGTCCCCGGGGTTGGGCCAAAGCTCCTCGAACGCTTGCGCGATCACGTGACGTGGTAACGTCCTAGTCAGTCACACTTAATTAACTTAATAAGTCACAAGGGTAGTAATTGGCACATCGGGCAGTTTTTGCCGTCCCCCCAAGTCCGTCAGCTCGACGATAAAGGCAAAGCCATGGAGTTCGGCTTGGGCTTTCTGGATTAGACCCGCTGCTGCGGCTGCTGTGCCCCCTGTGGCAATCAAGTCATCGACAATTAACACCCGCCGCCCCGGTTCGATGGCATCTTGGTGCATCTCGAGGCGATCGCGCCCATACTCTAGCTCATACTCCACAGCATAGACCGGCGCACACAGTTTACCGGGTTTGCGCAAAGGGATAAAGCCGGCCCCCAAGCGATAGGCCAAGGGGGCGCCAAAAATAAATCCCCGGGACTCGATGCCGGCCACATAGTGAATGCCATCGTTGGCGTGTTTTTCCACCAATTGGTCAATGACGTAGCGCAGCCCCGCCTGATTTTGCAGCAGTGTGGTTAAATCCCGAAACAAAATGCCCGGCTTAGGGAAGTCTGGGACATCGCGAATCAGGGATTTGAGATCCATAGGTAGTGTGTTTCCAATCAGTTCAGAAGCATCCTATCCTAGATCCTGTCTAACGCCAAAAGTAGTGGGCTATAAAGATAACCGCCAATCCCCAGAGGGCAGGATGCACTTCTTTCCCTTTGCCAGCGGCCCATTTCACGATTGGATAGCTAATAAATCCCACCGCTAGACCCTCACTGATGGAGTAGCTTAAGGGCATCACCAACACCACCAAAAAAGCAGGAATCGCTTCCGTGAGGTCAGACCAAGGAATGTCTGGGAGCGATCGCGCCATAAAGACACCGACCAGCACCAAAGCCGGCGCCGTGGCAAAACTGGGAATAGCGGTCGTAATCGGCAAAAACAGCAGTGAGAGCAAGAACAAGCCCCCCACCATCAGCGCCGTCAGCCCGGTTCGTCCCCCCACAGCAATGCCTGCTGCCGATTCAATATAGGTGGTCACGGTGGAGGTGCCGAAGAGGGCGCCAACAATGGTTCCCACTGCATCCGCCATAAGGGCTCCCAAGGCACGGGGGAAATGTCCCTGCTGATTGAGAAACCCCGCCTGTACCCCCACCGCCGAAAGGGTGCCTACGGTGTCAAACATATCGGTGAAAAGCAGTACCAAGGTGACCAAGAGAAAAGACCCCAACTGCTGCGGTTGCAATTGTCCAAAACCCACCAAGGCTTGACCAAAGAGATGGGATGGCCATTGCGGCCATTGGATCAAACCCGTCGGCCAAGGGGCTGCCCCCACTAGCCATGCAGCTAAGGCAGTAATCATCACCCCCCAAAAAATCGCCCCCCGCATTCCCTTGGCACAGAGAAAGGTCGTCAAAAGAATCCCAAGGGCAGCGAGGATGGGTGGCCATGTGGGAAAGGTGGTGAGTTTAGTTTTCGTAGCGGCATCAGCGATGATAATTCCCGCGTTGCTAAGGCCAATGTAGGCGATAAATAGCCCCACCCCGGCAGCGATCGCCACCTTCAAGGACATAGGAATCATATTCACAATCAGCGATCGCACCCCCGTTAGGGTCAGCAGCACAAACACCATGCCCTCGAGGAGTACGGCACTCAACGCTAAGGGCCAAGGCAGCCCCATCTGACCCACCACCGCAAAAGCAAAAAAGGCATTGATGCCCATGCCGGGAGCCAAGGCAATCGGGTAATTCGCCCAAATCCCCATCAGAATACTAGCCACTGCTGCCGATACTGCCGTTGCAATCACCAACTCCGCCTGCAAATCTTGGGGTTGCTCAAGAAAAATGGCGTTGGAGAGAATTTGTGCATTGACCGGCAAGATGTAGGCCATGGTTAGAAATGTGGTCAATGCCGCCAGGGCCTCGGTAGAGAGGGAGGTGTGTGCTTGCTGCAAATTGAACCAAGCCCTAAAGCGTGAGTACCCATGTCTCCTCAAGAGGTTGCTCCTTTATGCGAGATTTATTTAAGTTTATTTACGCTGAAGCCTAGTATTAGTGAATTGGATCAGGTTTGGGCTTAGATGGACCATTTCATACTGAAATACTCTTGAAATGTGGCCTTCCGAGGAAAGCTACAATGGGGATAGGGCCATGGATGTGAGCGAGATTACATCACCTCTCTCAAGTTTGCGGCTAAACTATATTAGCCGTGTATAAAAGCCAAGAAGCGAGGGCATACTCAACTCCGCATCCGCAGCAACGAACTTCTTGTGGTCAAGATATCAATAGAGGATAAACCAATGATGAAGCAACTGCTGCGCTCACTGAAACGTCGCTATCCCCGTCCGGGGTATCGGCAGCGGGGGTTTACTCTGCCTTTGGTCTTGGGCATGGGGTTGATCATGATTGTGGTTGCCCTGACCCTGCTTTCGCGATCGCAATTGGATGTGAGCACTGCTAGCTTGCAAAAACAAACCCAGCAGGCCTTTGCGGTGGCTGAAGGCGGTATGGCGCGTACCCTTGGCTTACTCAATGGCAACTACCAGATTCTGCTGCGCCGCACCTATAACCCCGCCACGAATACGAACTTTAATCCTCCTCGCCCCTACCTGATCAGTCGCGCAGCGGATGCAACAAAAGTGGGTCAGCCCAATACCACGGGTCTGAATGTGCCCGCTGTCAATGAGTGGACAGCCCAGAGCCTGGGTGCTGATGCCCCCCCCTGCTTTACCCTTGATAACCTGAATACGATTGTTCTGAGCGGCACAATTGGTACCCCTGTGCAGGGCAATTACCGTATTCTCTCCTATCTCTACGATGCGCCAACGCAAACAGGACACCTGTTGATCGAAGGTCGCTTGCCCAATAACTCGCCAGCCAATGCCTTCATCTTGCAAAAGATGGTGATTACGGATCGCAGTGTGCCCGCTAACTTTCCTGGACTGTTGGCTGAAGGCATTAACCTCGGCAACAATGATATCTTTGGTACCGTCAACGGCAACGTGATCTGCACCAACGCGGCCAGGTGTGTTGTCCCTCAAGCCCAGTGTCAAAATGGCCAGCCGACGCGAGACGGATTGCGCAGTGCCGTGGGAGCGCTCAATAACGCAATTATTGAAGGAACAATCGCCATTAACAAAATTAATTTGCCCCCCTTTCCTCAAGCGCCCAATGTGGTGAATACGGGGGTTCCCTTGAGCCAGCTGCCCCCCTGGTTACCCCCCAGTCAAGTCGCTGACTTTCAGCAAGCGCTACAGGTGGTAGGGGGGTATAGTAACGGCGCTTATGACATCGGAAATATTAACAATGACAGTAACTTTCCCAGAAGCAGCGATCGCCCCTATGTTGACCCTAACCCCGACATTCCCTTCTTTATCCCTGATCCCCTACGGCCCGGGGAGCAAATTGTGAATCCAGAGAAAGTCTATTATGTCTATCGGATTAACAACATTAACCTCAGTGGTAACAGCAGGGTAACATTTAATACAACTCGCTATGCTATTCGCCTCTATGTCAGCGGCAATATCTCCCTTAGTGGTAATGCAGGGATTGACAACACCTGTAGCCCCAATAGTTCCACCTGCGGTACCGGCGCTAATATGGGACTTCCCGATAATGTGGGCACGCCCGATCGCCTACGCATCTATGGTAACCCGCCAGATCCAACCAATGCGAGACCTGACCAAAGATTCACCCTTAGTGGTGGTTCCAGAGTAGGGAGTGTTTTTGTCTATGCACCCGATGCGGAGGTAGGCATCAATGGTGGCAGTCGTGACCCAGATATTTTCGGGGCGGTTTGGGCAAAAACGTGGAATGGTTCCAGCTCCAACAATGCTGAACTCAGGGTGCCCGATCGCCTACCGGAAGCCTTGGGAGGCGACTATGGCCGAGCTTCAATTGTTGTGGCACGCACCACCGAAGCGAGCAACTGGAACCGCCTAGCCCAGTACTAAATGCGGAGGCAATGTTGATGACTCGTAGTAAGGTCTATTTCCACTGGCTGGTGCAGCAACGTTCCCAAGGCTTTACCCTTGCGGAGGTCTTGGCTTCCATTCTGGTGATTAGCCTCTTTACCCTAGCGGCGATGCAAGCTATTGTTGTCGCCGCCTTTTTCCAAGCGGATGCCCGTAAATTTGCCGAGGCCAGTAACTGGATTCAAGATGATCTCGAAAATGTCAAAATTGTTGCCTACGATCTCTGCCAAACCAAGTTTGCCCAACGCAAGCTGGCAGTGCCTGCCGAAGGGAATCACACCACCTTAACACTGGCACTCATTCAACCCGGTGAAAGTGACTACGATCAAGCCATGCCTCCAGAGTATCGTGCCGGGGGTGCCTGTCCAGTCACTTCACCCACGGATGGGTTTCGAGTGGGCGATCGCGTGCTCATTGGTTCGGACTCGGGCACACGCCGTATTGTCTCCATCTCCGGCAACACCATTACCTTGGACTCGCCAGTAGGGTACTATCGGGGGGCGGGTACTCGTGTCTATGCCCGCTGTCGGATTCAAGCCAATGAAACCAATGGCATTGATGGTGGCTTTGGTGCCTATCTGCAAACCTTGATTTCGCCCCTGAACAGCAGCAATAATAGTCGCCCCATTGTCAATGAGACGTTTACGATGACGCGCACACCCGCCACCCGTCCTGAGGCACCTTTCCAAACCCTAGAACTGGCCTATTCTGTGCGCAATAGTAACAACCGCGTCGTTGCTCAACTATCAACCGAGGTGGTGCCCAATGCGTTTTTCCGCTGTCCGTGAGCAGGGCATGACCCTGATTGAAATCCTGATTGTTCTAACGGTGGCAGCTATTTTAGCGGTGGCTCTCATTCCAAGCTTTCTGTATTGGCTGGAAACGCAGCGAGTCAACCAAGCCCTCGAAAGCCTAGAGGGGGCACTGCGGGAAGGACAGCGGGAGGCAATGCGCCGCAACCAAGCCTGTCGAGTGACGATTAACACAGGCATCAATCCCACTATCGTGGGCAATCCACCCCAATGTCTGCCCAATGGCCCCCGCCAACTGGAAAATGTAACCCTGCGTCGAGGAACGGGTACTGAGTCTATACGGTTTGGCTTTCAGGGACGCACCAGTAGTACGGGCACGATTGTTCTTTCCTCCACTAGTATACCGACGCTTCAACGCTGTTTGGTAGTGTCTTTGGGCTTGGGGATTATGCGCACGGGCAACTATCGAGAAAGCGACACCACAGGCACAACTGCCGATAACTGTCAAGCGCGCAATTAAGGAGCAGGGAGATGCAGGACTGGCGCAGAAGTAATCGCGGCTTTACACTGACGGAGTTACTAGTGGCGGCTGCCGTTGGCGGTATTGTTGTGGCCATGAGTGGTTGGGCAATGGTGGTCATTCTGCAAAACAATCGCCGTATTGAAGAGCAGGCAATTACCCGCATGAACCTGAGCCGTGCCCTCGACTTTATCTCCGATGATATTCGCTCAGCAATCCGTATTTCAACAACGGCACCCCCAAACTGGACAATTCCCAGTGGGGGTTACCAATTGGTGATGTTTGTTGAAAAACCAGCGGATAACCTCGAGGAGCAGGAAAACGGCACTTTGGCCAGTACAACCCGTGTGGCCTATTACACCCGCCCCAAGACGAGTAATGTGGTGTGGCGAGGCCCGATGATTCTCTATCGCCAAAAAATTGGTGACGCTACTCCCAATGCGTTGATTGATGGCATTGCCAACACGAGTCCCAACTGCACCAATCCCTTGTCCGGCGCGACAGATAGTGGCACCAACAAGGGCGGATTTCGGGTTTTTGTGCAGCATAACCGCAACGTCAAGTTGTGCATTGCCGGTTTGGTGGAGTCAACAGGAACAATCTACCAAGCGGAAACCCTGGCAGCGGTGCGTTCTGGATCTGCCACACCTAACCCGAATTGAGGCGGTAATTCCTGTGGCGATGCCACCATCACCAACGTCAGTCCCTAACCCCCACATCAGTACCATCGCTGTACAGGGGGCAATGCCCAGCAAAATCGTGCCGGCAATAATGCAGAGAATCACCTCTAAAGTTAGGGAGCGTTGAAAGACCTTCAGACGTACGTGAGTTTTTTTTGACATTAAAGCTCCACCAATTGCAATGTGAGTAAACCCTAACACTGACTGTCCCAAAGGCTTCTCAGTTAGTCATTCTTGACAGGGGAGGACAGGCGCGATCGCAGGCGGAAGTGTAGGATAGGAAAGGCGTTATTCAAACTATTTGGCTGCGTTGTCCCTATGCCTCGTCGTACTGATATTTCAAAGATTCTCATTATTGGTTCGGGTCCCATTGTCATTGGCCAGGCTTGTGAATTTGACTATTCGGGAACCCAAGCCTGTAAGGCTTTGCGCGAGGAAGGGTACGAGGTGATCCTGATTAACTCTAACCCCGCCACAATCATGACGGATCCTGAGACCGCCAATCGCACCTACATTGAGCCCCTCACCCCGGAAATGGTGGAAAAGGTGATTGCCGCCGAACGCCCCGATGCCCTACTGCCCACAATGGGGGGACAAACTGCCCTGAACTTGGCGGTAGCACTGTCAAAATCGGGGGTTCTCGATCGCTATGGGGTGGAACTGATTGGGGCTAAGTTGCCAGCCATTGAGATGGCCGAGGATCGCAAGCTCTTTAAGGAGGCAATGCAGCGAATTGGTGTGGGGGTGTGTCCCTCTGGCTTGGCCAATACCCTCGAAGAGGCCCGGGCGATCGCCCAAGAGATTGGGGTTTATCCCCTGATTATTCGCCCCGCCTTTACCCTAGGGGGCACTGGGGGCGGCATTGCCTACAACCAAGAGGAATTTGAAGAAATTGCCGCTGCGGGTCTCGAGGCCAGTCCTGTCTCACAAATCCTCATTGAGCAGTCCCTGATTGGCTGGAAAGAATACGAGCTGGAAGTGATGCGGGACATGGCCGATAACGTGGTCATCATCTGCTCCATTGAGAACCTCGACCCCATGGGGATCCACACCGGCGACTCAATCACCGTTGCCCCCGCCCAAACCCTGACGGACAAAGAATACCAGCGGCTGCGGGATGCCGCGATCAAGATCATTCGGGAAATTGGTGTGGAAACCGGCGGCTCGAACATTCAGTTTGCCGTTAACCCGGAAACGGGGGAAGTGATCGTCATTGAAATGAATCCCCGCGTCTCACGCTCCTCAGCACTCGCTTCTAAGGCAACCGGCTTCCCCATTGCCAAAATGGCGGCGAAATTGGCCGTGGGCTACACGCTGCCCGAAATCCCCAACGACATTACCAAGAAAACACCCGCCAGCTTTGAACCCACCATTGACTATGTGGTCACCAAAATTCCCCGCTTTGCCTTTGAGAAGTTTCCCGGCTCCCAGCCAGTCCTGACCACCCAAATGAAGTCCGTGGGTGAAGCAATGGCCATTGGCCGCACATTCCAAGAGTCACTGCAAAAAGCCCTGCGATCGCTGGAAACAGGACGCGCCGGCTGGGGGTGCGATCGCCCTGAAAAACTCCCTAGCCTTGAACAACTGCGGGGGAAACTGCGCACCCCCAATCCCGATCGCATCTTTGCCATTCGCCACGCCTTCCTTTTGGGGATGACCGTTGAGGAGGTTTACGAACTGACGGCCATTGATCCGTGGTTCCTGCGGCAGATGCAGGGACTCCTAGAAACGGAAAAATTCCTCAAGCGCAGCAAACTAGAGCAACTCACTGCCGATGATCTCTGGCGGGTGAAACAACAGGGCTTTAGTGATGCCCAAATTGCCTACGCCACCAAAACCACCGATGATCAGGTGCGTGCCTATCGCCAATCCCTCGGTGTTGCTCCCGTCTATAAAACCGTGGACACCTGTGCCGCCGAGTTTGAGGCCTATACCCCCTACTACTACTCCGCCTATGAGCGACCTGTAGAGCAAATTAACCCCGATACCGGTGATGTTGAATTACTGCCCCCGCAATCGGAAGTGCTGCCCCACCGCAAGCCTCGGGTCATGATTCTTGGCTCAGGGCCGAACCGCATTGGCCAAGGGATTGAATTTGATTACTGCTGCTGCCATGCTTCCTACGCGCTGCGGGCCGATGGCTATGAAACCATCATGGTCAACTCCAACCCTGAAACGGTTTCCACTGACTACGACACCAGCGATCGCCTCTACTTTGAACCCCTGACTAAGGAGGATGTCCTCAACATTATTGAGGTGGAGCGCCCCGTTGGCATCATTATTCAGTTTGGCGGTCAAACGCCGCTGAAACTCGCCTTACCCCTCCAGCAGTACCTCGAAACCCATGGCGATCGCCTCGGAACGCAAATCTGGGGCACCTCCCCTGACTCCATTGATATTGCCGAAGACCGCGAACGCTTTGAGAAAATTTTGCGGGAGCTGAATATCCCCCAACCCCCCAATGGCACTGCTCGCAGTTATGCCGAAGCCCTGAGTATTGCCCAGCGCATTAGCTACCCCGTGGTCGTGCGCCCCAGTTATGTGCTCGGCGGTCGTGCCATGGAAATTGTCTATTCCGATGCCGAACTGGAACGCTATATGAACGAAGCGGTGCAGGTGGAGCCAGAGCGACCGATTCTCATTGATAAGTATCTGGAAAACGCCATTGAAGTGGATGTGGATGCCATTGCTGATGCCACCGGTACCGTGGTGATTGGCGGGATTATGGAACACATCGAACAAGCAGGGATTCACTCTGGGGATTCTGCCTGTAGCCTGCCCACCCAATCCCTCTCTCCTACCGTGTTGGAGACCATTCGCAGGTGGAGTATTGCCCTTGCCAAGGCACTCAAAGTGGTGGGGCTGATGAACCTACAACTGGCGGTACAAGGGGAGCAGGTCTATATTTTGGAGGCCAACCCGCGGGCATCCCGTACGGTGCCCTTTGTCTCCAAGGCGATCGGCATTCCCCTTGCTAAAATTGCTGCCCGGCTAATGTCAGGCAAAACCCTCGCGGAACTCAACTTCCTCGATGAGAAGATTCCCAACCATGTTGCTGTCAAGGAAGCGGTTCTGCCCTTTGAAAAATTTGCCGGTACCGATACGGTGCTAGGGCCCGAGATGCGCTCCACCGGTGAGGCGATGGGGATTGATATGACCTTTGGTGCTGCCTATGCCAAGTCTCAACTGGCGGCCAATCAAAAGTTACCTTTGAAGGGAACCGTTTTTGTGTCGATGAGCGATCGCGACAAGCCAGCGATTGTGCCCGTGGTCCAGGAGTTGCAGTCTCTCGGCTTTCGGATTATTGCCACCGAAGGAACCCGCAATGCTCTGCTCGAGGCGGGTCTGAGCAATATTGAACTCATCCTCAAGCTCCATGAAGGGCGTCCCCATGTCCTCGATGCCATCAAAAATGAGCAGATTCACCTGATTCTGAATACACCTTCGGGTCAAGAAGCCCGTACTGATGCCCAATTGATTCGTCGCACTGCCCTTGCCTACAAGATTCCGATTGTGACGACGATCGCTGGTGCCAAGGCGACGGCTGCCGCCATTAAAACCCTGCAAACCTCAACCCTCGGGGTACGGGCACTTCAGGACTACCATCGGGCGGAATGCTAAACATTGGTTTTGGCAACTATGTCTCGCCGCAGCGACTGCTGGCGATCGTCAGCCCCGACTCTGCCCCGATTAAACGCCTGATTCTCGAAGCACGGGAGCATCATCACCTCATTGACGCCACCCACGGGCGGCGGACGCGTGCCGTACTGGTCTTGGATGGGGAGATTGTCGTTCTCTCAGCGCTGCATCCTGAAACGTTGGTAGCGCGACTCAACCCACCCCCCTAGACGCCTCTAAAACATCAAAAAATAATCGTCACCCGCAACGAATCAGTGTAAAGGCCAGGGGCAACCCACTGCTGGGCAGGAATGCGACCGTAGATCGTCAGCGTATTGAGGACATTGTTGCCGGGAATAAAAGGCCCCCGTTGCTGGGTGCCCCCAGTGCCATCGCCCCAAATAATGCTGCGGTTGGCATCGAGGTAAAGGTTATAGTTCAGGCGATCGCTCCCACTGCTCATTTGCCGCGGTGTAAAACTATTGCTGCTCCCTTGACTCAGTTGAACCGTTACGGAGCGGATATTAAAGCCACCCACACAGACAAACTGGACTTGACCAGTCGTATCTAGGGGAACTGGCGAAAAAGGATCATAGCTACCAAAGTTCAACCCGGTCACACTTTGAAACTGACAACCGGCCCCCTGAGCCTGGGCGGCTACCCAACCGCCAAGGCAACTAAGGCCAGTGATGCATCCTATCGTGGCAAGTCGGGCAGCGAACATGAGACTTCTCCGACATCCGTAAAGAGATCGTCACTAGGGGGCAATGTCAGTTGGAACGTACAGCGCAGTTCCTCGTAGGCCACCTCAGCAGTGTAGGTTCCTGCTTCTAGGGTATCAAAGTAAAATTCTCCCCTTGGTGAGAGGAGCGATACGATTTTTTCCTTGTCGCGTTCTAGGGTGAGTTGTCCCAAATTGGGGATGATCCGCTCACTACCTCGCAAAATCACCACCCGACCGACATAGTTGCGACTGGGGCGGACATCAAAGCGGGCGATCGCTCCCCCACGAAAAGGCGGTGCAATCAGTAGCTCGGTGCGGCCAATGGCAAAATCAATGGGAATATCCTGATCCTCAATCCGCAAGGCATTGCCGTAGTAGGGCAGCAAGTCTGGAATCAAAATTTTACCGCGACGATTCGTGCGACCAATTTCCTGATTGCTTAAGTAGGTGCGCACACCCGCCACATTGGGCACGTCCACCAAAACAAAACTCCCCTGCACCGGTCGTGTGGCAAAGACCTCACCGCCAATTGTGACGAATCCCCCTTCCACCACCACTTGCGCCTGTCCCGTATCCCCTGCCTGCGCGTAGCCAATTTGGTAGCGGCTCCAAGGGGCATTGTAAAAGAACCTGCCACTGGCAAAGACCTGCTCATTGGCCTGAAGCACCTGTCCCTGATAGCCATAGCCGACGCCCGCTGGGAGCGATCGCGAGACATTGAGGAAAGGAACCCCCTGATTTCCCTGTTGCTGCCAGCCGGTGTTAATTGTCACCGCATTGTTCAGAAAGTAGTTAAACGTAACACTGAATTGGTTCACTGGCTGATCACTGCCAGAAACGAAGCGCGAACCTTGGAGGTATAGACTGAGATTGCGACGGAGTTGCACTTGGGCCAGAATTGTTGCCTGTTGCCGCACCACTTGATCGCGGGGGTTGGTAAAAAAGTACTGGCCACTGATGGTTGCCCGCGACCCCAGACTCAGGGTGACATTGGCAAAGCCCTCGAATTGCGGGCGATCGTCCCCCAAAGCCAAGCCAGTATTGACATAGTTGCCACTGAGCAGGCGCACCCCACCGCCAAGGGCCACCCGCCCCGGATAGTAGTAGCCGACAGCAACCCCACTCCCCAATTTTCCCTCAGTGGTACTCACCGCCGCCGCCAAATCTAGCGTGCCAATGGGAATTGCCGTACTCAGGTTCAAGCCCGCATTCAAAAGATTGCCATTGCCTTCCAGACGTGCCCCCAGGGTCAGGTTATTCAAAACGCCCTGCCGATAGGCCGCCAAAAATTGCCCCTGATCTCCGTAGCTGAAATTCTCCGTGCCAAAATTTTCCCGCTCGGCACCGGCAGCCACAATAAACTCCGATCGTCCGGGGCGCAATAACGTAAACGATTGGACAAAATTGCGGCTAAAGACCCGTTGATTGCCCTCAGCATCCGTTACCACAATCCGCAAGCGATTAAAGCCGCTAAAGGTGGGCAAATTTTTGAGAATAAACGGCCCCGGCGGTAACGTCACCTGCCGAATTAGCACATTATTCAAGTAAATTTCTGCCCTGCTGGGGGTGAGGACCTCCCCCCGAAAGTCAAAGGCGGGCTGGCGAATCAGGTAAGGGCTGAGGCCAAAGTTGCGCTCCCAAACAATGCCGCCCCAAAGGCCACCCCCCCCCAACAGGTCACTGCTGATAAACGCATCCCCCAAGGTCAAAGTGGTGAGATGGCGCCGATTATTCAATGTAAAAGCGGTGAGTCCCCGTTGCAGGTTACCATCGGCAGTCAACCCGAGTGTTGAGGTGAGGGCATTGCCACCAAAGCTAATCGCCACCTCACTGGCAGCTGTCAGTTGTTCAAAGTTATCCCAGAAAACGCCATAGTTGAGGTAGGCACTTAAGGGTTGGCTATAGCGAATCCCCGGCGGTTCATTGCGCGGGTTAAAGTCAATGACCGTTTGTGGCAGCTGGGCTGCCCCCACCTGTAACCGTAGCACTAAGTTGGCATTATCCCGCTGGAATGTCATCTCCGGTGCCAACGACTGCAAAGAGACATGCTCAATGCCTTGGATGATTTCGCGGCGACCGCCAATCTCCCTCAGACCGGCATTCACTAGATCTTGCAAGGGGATAAGCACATCGTCGCCACGCACCAAAACAATCACATCCCCCTTGGTAACGCGATTGACCTCAAGGGTATAAATGGCAGAGACTTCTGCTTGGGCAGAGACTGGAGCAGCCATCAGGAGGCTACTAAGCGCAAATGCCTTTGGGAGTTGAAATTTCGGTCGTAAGGGAGGGGTTGGTGCCCACAGACTGTACTTTGAGTTGGCGCACTTGGGCACAGTTGGTCTGCGGCAGAGGAATATTCCTAAAGGGGCGATCGCGATCGGCCAACACATACACAGAATCTAGCGTCCGCTCGAAAACAATCCTGCCCTGCTCATTCAGCCCCTGTACGGTGAAGCCAAGGGTTTGAATGTGAACATTGCCACGATTGCGCAGTACAAAACTAAATTTGCCCCCTTCGACGCGACTATTCACAATCTCGCCTTGCCGCTGGATATTGGCGGGTTGGACAAAAACCGGCAGGCTCAGAGTCTTGATAAGGCGAATGGCAGCCCCTTTAGTTCCTGGCACATTGGCCGGGGGCAATTCTGTCACCAAGAGGCGGTAAGCTTGCTCCTGCGTGGTTGCGGGTTGCCGTACCCCAACGCGTAAACTCCGCTGTTCTCCCGGCGGTACCGACAGCAAGACGGGGAAAGCCACGACATTGCCATCGCTTTCCGTTAGCTCCTCTTGACCGTCGGCGGTTTGCTGCCAGCGGCGGACACTAATCTCAAAGTTAATCGGCACCTGCCCTGTATTGGTTAGGGTCAACAATACCGTTCGCTGACGCGGTGAGAGAAATACCTGCACCGCATTGAGATAAAATTCTGAGGATTGTGCCCCCACCCTTGAAGTTATGCCAAGGGCAATAACGGCGGCCAGCAGCGCTCGCCGCCATCCGCAGGGAAAGCGCATGCTAGAAGGAGACAATCACTTGAACAATATCAGTGTAGGTACCAGGTACTAGCTGATCTAGCATCCCTAAGTCCCCTCCTGCGGGAATCCGACCGTAGATAGTAAGGTATTCCGCGCTAGCGTTGATTGTTTTGCGTTCAACATCAGTAGTCACATCGCAGCCCCAAACTTTAGTTGCTGAAG
>NZ_DVEH01000061.1 GCF_015295825.1 Thermosynechococcus sp. M98_K2018_005 | reverse complement strand
AGGGCGATCGTCAGCCTGGCTGAGCAGCATCGCATCGCATTTCCACTACCCCAGTTCTAGCAGATTAGGAAAGTTGCCTCTGGCCAGACCAAACCTACATCCAGTTTCGTTAAAATCAGCGAACTAGCCCCATAGGCTGGTATGACCCCAAAAGTGTCTGAGGAGTACGTATGTCGTTAACATCGCCAGAAATGGCTGAGGCGCTTGGTGCCGCTTCTGAACGCGGACTAATTCCCCGGGTCTTGCAACCGGCGTTGCACTGGTGGTTATCTGCGCAGTTGGAGCAGGCAACAGACTTGGAAATTCAAATTCACGGGGGCGATCGCCAGATTTTGCGAGGATACTTACCCCAGGTGCGCGTTGCGGCCGCACGAGCCCGTTATCGCGGCATTCAATTGCGCCAAGCAGCCGTCCAAGCGGAACAGATTCAGATCAATTTAGGGCAAGTGTTGCGAGGCAAACCCCTAAAACTCTTGGCAGCGGTGCCGGTGCGTGGGGAACTGGTTCTCAGCCAAGCCGATCTCAACGCCTCTTTGGGGTCGCCGCTCCTGCAATCCGGCCTACGGGAACTGCTGAAATTGCTCGATCAGCAGGGCTTGGGCAAAGCAGGGGTCAATCTTCAAGAGTGGCAATTGCAGCGTACGCAGGGAGAATTGGGTGCTGGGTGCCTCAAATTGGTGTTCTTGATGGTGAATGCCCAAGGGGAGCAGGCGGATTGGCATTTAATGACCCATGTGCGCTTGCAGGATGAGCGAACCCTCTGCTTAGAAAAGGTGCACTGGCAAGGGGAAGGTGACCCTCATCCCACGGTGGCCATTGATTTGGGTGAGGGGGTGGCCATTCAGGAGTTGCGGCTAGAGACGGGTGCCCTCAGGGTGCAGGGGATGATTTGCATTTATCCCTAGGTTGCTCAGCAACGCTGCTACGCGCCCTAAATCTTTGACCCCCGGTCGGCTTTCCACGCCACTGGCAAGGTCAATGCCTTGGGCTTGGGTTTGGGCGATCGCTTGCCGACAATTTTCCGGTGTAATGCCCCCCGCTAGCCACCACGGGCAAGGAACCTGTAACGCTTTGAGGAGCGTCCAGTCAAAGGGCTGACCCGTGCCCCCCAACTGCTGCGGATGGTACGCATCCAAAAGAATGCGATCCACAATCGGGGCGTAGGCCGGAATCTCGGCGAGGGTGGCTGCCGATCGCACCCGCAGCGCTTTGATCAGCACAATGTTAGGGACAGCATGGCGCACCTGTTGGCAAACCTCGGGCGATTCGCTGCCATGAAGCTGTAGTGCCTGTACCCCTGTGGTTGTGACTAAATGGGCTAATGCGGCTAAATCGAGATTGGCAACCACGGCAACAGTCAGCACCGAGGGGGGCAACTGGCGACAGATTTCGGCAATGGTTGCTGCGGGGACATAGCGCGGGGAGTGGGGCACGGTAATAAACCCCAGAGCACTGACGCCCATTTGGGCGATCGCAATCGCCTGCTCGGGTAGGGTCAAGCCACAAATTTTGACGGCAATTTTTGCAGGGACAGTTGAGTTAAGCATTTGTAACGAGATGCACTATTTTGTAAAGAACTGGCGGTGGGCGATCAGGCGGTTCCGTATAATTCATGGGCAATTGTACCCATTTAGGAGGAACCATGGTGTTAGCCACGCTCCCCGATACCACTTGGACGCCGTCTGTGGGTTTGGTGGTGATCCTCTGCAACCTGTTTGCGATCGCCATTGGCCGCTATGCCATTCAATCACGGGGAAAAGGCCCCAGTTTACCCGTTTCGTTACCCGCCCTCTTTGAAGGCTTTGGTTTGCCGGAATTGCTGGCTACCACAAGCTTTGGTCACCTTTTGGCGGCGGGGGTCGTCAGTGGCCTACAGTACTCCGGTGCCCTCTAGGGTCGGAATCCCACTGGCAATTTGACGGGAAATAAAGGGCAAGACCTCTGTATTCCTACTGGCGGTGCGATTCTCAATAAAGACCACCAAGGTATAGGGGCAATGATTGGGGAGTTCAATATAGGCCGCATCATGGCGCACCCAACTGGTGAGTCCCGCCTTTGACCACAACTTTGCCCCCAGAGGTAGCCCTTCCCCCAAAAAGCCCTGTACTTGGTTTTCTGGATCCTCAGCCAACAGCTCTGGATCGAGGGAGCGCTCCATCAGTTCCATCATCGCTTGACTGGCCCTAGCAGAGACCGCAACACCGCCAACAATACTGTGAATTAACTTGGCCGTAGCATCGGTGGTTAGGCGATTGGCATTCTGGCGATCGCGCCCGACAAATTCCTGCTCTCGCCCATAGGGGCCATCACACCACGTTTTTTGATTCACGTTGATATTAGTTAGTTCTGGCCACCCCAACGACTGAAAATAGCGATTGACAATATTGCGCTGGTATTGCCACGTCCGAAAGGGTTCCGGGGGCAGCACTGGGCCACTGGTCGTTCCCGTGAGCATATCCACCACCAACCCTGTGGCATCATTGCTAGAATCCACAATCATATCCCGCATGGCGCGTTCCAATTCCGCATCCGGCTGGAGCATGCCACTGTGGAGCCACTCATGACAGGCCACCAGATAAAACAGCTTCACCACACTGGCCGGGTACATCAGCACATCACCACGATAGTGGGCGCCGGGAATCGAATACTGCCAAAATTCTGCTGCGGTCAGCGCTCCGCCCGTATTCACGGGAATGGGGGGTGGATACACCAGTAAGGTTAGGGCAATGTCCTCTTGTCCCAGCCAAGGAAAGCGTTGCCATGTCGCTTGGAGCGTCCGCGTCACCAAATCCGTGAGGTAGGGGTTGGCCTGAAAAAAAATCATTGGCTGCTCCACTCCTACTCCGGCGATCGCTCAACGCCATTGCGGGCACCAGAATAGACCAAACCCCGCTCCACATCCATTGTCAGAATCGTGCCCTCACGGATCAGGCGGGTGGCATTTTTGACCCCGACAATCACCGGAATTCCCAAGCGCAACCCCAAGACCGCCGCATGGCTCGTCAGGCTATCCTCTTCGGTAATAATACCTGCCGCTTTGCGAATGGCTTCCACCAATTCAGCACTGGTGCGCTCGGCCACCAAAATTTCGCCACTATTAAACGTGCGCACTGGCATTCCTTCGTGTACCACCCGCGCCGGGCCACTCACCGACCCATGACCAATGCCACGGCCGCGTCCCATCACCGAGGTGACAAGTTCCACCTTGATCATGTCCGTAGAGCCAGAGACCCCTTGCAGCGTGCCAGCGGTCATCACCACCAGATCCCCTTCCTCTAGGAAGCCCCGCTCCTGTGCCGCATTAATGGCTGCCTGAAACGACTGCCGCATCGAGGGATGATCCAGAGTCAGCAGCGGTTCTACCCCCCAGACTAACTGCAAGCGCCGTGCCACCTCGATATGGGGCGTTGCCGCCAAAATTGGAATTTGGGGACGAAACTTGGAGACATTGCGGGCTGTAGCGCCGCTCTTGGTTTGAGTAATGATGGCTTTGGCATGTAGCTGCGCCGCCACCTGTCCCACCGCTTGGCTAATGGCATTGGGAATAGAACGCACCCCCACAGGATCCGCAAGGGGCGGCTGCCGCAGTTGGGGTTGGTTGTCAATGCGGGCGGCAATCGTCGCCATCATCTTCACTGCCTCGACGGGGTATTCCCCCATTGCCGTTTCATTGGAGAGCATCACGGCATCGGTGCCATCGAGAATGGCATTGGCGACATCGGAAATCTCCGCACGGGTGGGGCGGGGGCTTTTCACCATGCTGTCAAGCATTTGTGTGGCTGTAATCACTGGGATGCCCAAGCGGTTGGCGGCAGCAATCAGCCGTTTTTGTAGAATCGGCACATCTTCGGCAGGCAATTCAACCCCCAAATCACCCCGTGCCACCATGACGCCATCGCAGAGGGAGAGGATGGCATCTATTTGCTCGATCGCCTCGTGCTTTTCGATTTTGGCAATCACCGGCACCTGCTTCCCAGCGTTGGCAATCAGTTCTTTGATCTCCAGTACATCTTGGGGATTGCGAACAAAGCTGAGGGCCACCCAATCCACCCCTTGATTGAGACCAAACATCAGATCTTCGCGATCTTTCTCTGTCAGGGCTTTAATCGAGAGGTAAACCCCCGGAAAGTTCACACCCTTGGCATTAGAGAGCGTGCCGCCAACAACCACTCGGCAATGGAGTTCACCTGCGTCTTTATCCACTTCTTCCACGAACATTTCCACGCGGCCATCGTCAAGCAAAATCGTGGCGCCAGCGGGAACCTCCTTAGCCAAGAGGGGATAGGTAATCGAGCTAATGTGCTGATTCCCCATGAGGGAACGACTCGTGAGGGTAAAGCGATCGCCCCGCTTCAGGGAAATGGAGCCATGTTCAAACCGCCCAAGGCGAATTTTGGGTCCTTGTAAGTCCTGCAAAATGCCCACGGGTTGCCCCAATTCATAGGAGATTTGGCGAATCAGGCGAATGCTGCGCTGGTGATCCTCGTGGGTACCATGGGAAAAATTCAGACGCAGGGTGGTCGCTCCCGCTTGGATAATCGCCCGCAGTTTATCGGGATGACTCACTGCTGGACCAATAGTGGCGACAATTTTGGTGCGTCGTTGCAATGGCTGATTGGACATAGGGGGTTTAATCGTTGAGCTTCAACAGGTTACCGTATCTTGTGAAACGCTTGATCTATTCAGAATGCCTAAAGGAGCGTTTTGAACATGTGCGACGGCAACGGCTGTCGACTAATAATGAGGTCTTGTTTCTAGCCTACAGCGATCGCTCACCCCTTGAGCGAGGTGCAGCGGCTATAATTTGAGAACAATGCTCGCCCTTAACCCACCGCCTATGACGACCTCTCCCCTTCCTGCAACCACCAAAATGGAGGCACTGAAGCACGGTCTGCCGGTAACAATTATTACGGGGTTTCTCGGCAGTGGCAAAACCACGCTCCTCAACCATATCCTGACCAATCAAGAGGGGCTGAAAACCGCTGTGCTCGTCAATGAATTCGGTGAAATTGGCATTGACAACGAGCTACTGGTGACCAGTGACGACAACATGGTGGAACTCAGCAATGGCTGTGTCTGCTGCACGATTAACAATGACTTAGTGAATGCGGTCTATCGGGTTCTCGAACGTCCTGACAAGGTGGACTATTTAGTCGTGGAAACAACGGGATTAGCGGATCCGCTGCCAGTAGCTCTGACATTTTTAGGAACGGATTTACGGGATCTCACCCGTTTGGATTCAATTATTACGGTGGTGGATGCGGAGAACTTTAGTCTTGATCTCTTCAATAGCAGCGCTGCCCAAAGCCAAATTGCCTACGGTGATATTATTCTCCTCAACAAAGCAGATCTGGTGACTGAAGAACGCTTGCAGGAGCTAGAACGGCGAATTCACGAGATGCGAGAAGGGGCACGAATCATCCGCACGGTGAAAGCACAGGTACCGCTGCCCTTGATTTTGAGTGTGGGGTTGTTTGAAAGCGATCGCTACTTCCATCCCGAGCATGAACACCCTGATCACGACCATGAGTGTGACGAACACTGTGATCATGACCATCATCACCATCATCATCATTCCAATCACCTTGAGGAGGATGGCTTTACTTCCGTGTCTTTCCAGAGCGATCGCCCCTTTGAACTGCGAAAATTCCAGTATTTTCTTGACCACCAGCTACCGGCGTCCGTCTTTCGTGCCAAGGGCATCCTTTGGTTTAAGGAAAGTCCCCGCCGCCACGTCTTTCACCTCAGTGGTAAGCGCTTTAGCCTCGATGATGAGGAATGGAAAAGCGATCGCAAAAATCAACTGGTTCTCATTGGCCAAAATTTGGATCATCCAACCCTACTGACCCAGTTGGCCGCCTGTGTCACTGACGCATAGCCGCCCATTATGACCAAGCAACGTCGCAAAGCGGATTTCCCCAGCAAAATTTGTGTCGTCTGCGGGCGTCCTTTTCAGTGGCGCAAAAAGTGGGCGGATTGCTGGGAGGAAGTGAAGTACTGTTCCGATCGCTGTCGGCGACGCCGTTCCCAGCCTCAAGGCTAACCGATGGCTCAGCAAGTGCAGATGCTCAAACTCTTTGGTCAGCCAGCCCAGCGGGGGCGCTGGTTTCTTATTCCTTTGGGGATGCTCATCCTGCTCTGCCTTGGCACGGTCTATAGCTGGAGTATCTTTCGTGCCCCTCTTGCCGCAGAACTGGGGTTGAGTGCCACCGCTAGCCTCTTGCCCTATGCCCTTGCGCTGGTGTTTTATGCCCTGTTGATGCCCATTACAGGGGCTTATTTACCCCGTTTGGGGAGTCGCCGACTAACAGTGGTGGGGGGATTGGTGGTGGCTGTGGGCTATCTGGGGGCCAGTATCGCCAATTCGGGTCTAATGTTGGCAATGGGCTACGGGGTCATTGCTGGCATGGGGGTGGGGATCACCTATGGTATTCCGATGGCCGTGGTGGCCGCTTGGTTTCCCGATCGCAAAGGGTTGGCGGTAGGAACAACCATTATTGGTTTTGGCCTTTCGCCCCTGATCACTGCTCCCTTGGCCAATGCTCTGATTCAAGCGACATCCGTACGCACAGCACTGCAAATTTTGGGGATTGCCTTTGGTGTGATCATTGTCCTGTGCGCCCAAGGAATGCGCTTTCCGCCAACCGGTTGGGCACAGATGCTGCCTCAAACGCCCACTTCCATAGGGGTCGCCCATTATCCACCCTCACTGCTGCGGAGTCGCTCATTCTACGCCCTGTGGAGCTGCTATGCCCTAGGGACGTTTATTGGCCTCAGCAGTATTGGCATCTCGGGTGCGGTGGCTCAGGAGGTGATTGGCCTATCGCCAGCAGGGGCGGCTGCGAGTGTCTCGTTCTTTGCCCTCTTTAATGGCCTGAGTCGTCCCCTCATGGGGTGGTTGAGCGATCGCTGGCCGCCTCGGTATGTCGGTATGACTATGTTTAGTTGTGTACTCGCAGCAAGCTTAATCATGACCACGGCAACGGTGGGGGATGTGGTGCCTTTCTTGGTGGCCTTTGCCCTTCTTTGGTTTTGCTTGGGAGGATGGCTGGCGATCGCCCCGACGTTAACTCTCCGCTTCTTCAATCCCGCTGACTACGCCAAAAACTACGGTGTTGTCTTTACCGCCTATGGGGTTGGCGCCCTCTTGGGCACCTTGGTCGGTGGTCAGGTGCGCGATCGCCTAGGCAGCTACAGTGCCCTGTTTTATTTGCTGGCTGCCCTGGCAGTCTTGGGAATTGTCTTGGCGGCCAC
>NZ_DVEH01000015.1 GCF_015295825.1 Thermosynechococcus sp. M98_K2018_005 | reverse complement strand
TTTTGGCCAGTAGTTTAGATGGCCGCCTTGCTCGTGCTGAGGCTTTAGGTCAGCGCATTGCCTCGGCCTATGATTTTCAGCACCTTGAACAGCAGGTGGCGCAGGTGGATGCGGTGCTCTTTGGAGCGACAACATTGCGTTTGGGGGGGACAGCGATGCGGCTTCAGTCTCCCCATCTGATTGCTGAGCGCGAGCACCAAGGGCGATCGCCCCAACCCCTGCAAATTGTCTGCTCCGCGAGTGGTGAATTAGACCTGAATCTTTGCTTCTTTCGCCAGCCGATTCGCCGTGCTTTGCTGACGACTGAGAAAGGCGTTAGCCGTTGGCAAGGCTCCCCTGCCTTTGATCATTGTTGGGCTGCTGGGGTGGAGGAGATTGACTGGCGGCAGGCGTTGACGCACATTCAAGGGGCTGGCGTGCAAACCTTAGCCGTGTTGGGAGGAGGACAGCTTGTTGCTTCCCTGTTGCAGATGGCTGCCATTGACGAATTGTGGTTGACGCTCTGCCCACTCCTGCTAGGGTCGGTAGCCCCTAGCCTCTATCCAGAGGAGATCGCCTTCTCAGGGAGGTTGACGCTCCTTAATGTCTTGCCCGTGGGCAATGAGGTTTATCTCCACTACCGCCTTAGTGGTGCTTGACCCTCGATCACCACTGAGTCCCATTAGTTCTCAGTCAGTACTGATCTGCATCTCCAAGGGTGAGGCAAGGATGCAATCACAGTAATTGAGCACTGGTGGCCGATGCCAACCCCACGTAACACCAATGCTGCCCGCTGCCCCCCCCCGCTGTGCCATGAGGCCATCACTATCGGCATCGCCAATGACCACGGTTTGATCGGGTCGCACCCCAAGGCGATCGCACACCCTGAGGAATACCTGCGGATCGGGCTTCGTGGGTGGCTCATCTCCCCCCTGCCAGCATTGGAAAAAGGGCTGCAGGTGATAGGTGTTTAAAAAAGCCTCGATTTCCGACCTGCGATCGCTAGAGATAATCGCCAATGCACATCCTCGCCCATAGAGACGTTGCACTAGTTCAATGACCCCCGGCAGGGGTGGGGTTAACTCTGCTTTGGCGGCAAATTCTCGATCTGCGGCAGTAAAGGCCGCGATTGCCTGTTCCAAGGCCGCAATCCAAGGAATTCCCTGTGTGGCCACAAAGGCTGCGGCGGCAATCAGGTTCTCCTGCCGTGTCCCCACCGCTTGTAATCCAGTGGGATCGAGATGATCGCCGATCACCCCAAAGGCCTGAAGTAGCGACGCTTTGAGATTGGGAAAGTGCTCGGCGATTTTCGCAGCGCGAGCGATCGCCACCCACCGCAGGTAATGGGCAACATCCGCTAATGTGCCATCCTTATCAAAGATCACCGCTGCTACCGAGCGAAAACAGCGTCCTTGACACCATAGCTGCACCATTCCCCAAACCCCTTGGGTAGTAGGATCAAAACACAAAGCATAAAAGATGATGAGGACACCTCTCCCTTGATTATCGTTATTGATAACTACGACAGCTTCACGTACAACCTTGTCCAGTACTTAGGGGAGCTAGCACAGGAGTTCCCAATTGCTGCGGATCTGCGGGTCTTTCGCAACGACAAGATCACCCTCGAGGAGATCGCTGCTCTCGCCCCTGCGGGTATTGTGATTTCCCCCGGACCGGGTCGCCCTGCTGACGCGGGGATTTCCGAAGCCCTGATCCGCACCTATGCTGGCACACTACCCATTTTGGGGGTTTGCTTGGGACATCAAGCCATTGGTGAAGTTTTTGGCGGCAGGGTGACGCTCGCACCAACCCTCATGCACGGCAAAACGTCAGAAATTTACCACAGGGGTGTGGGGGTGTTCCAAGATTTGCCCCAACCCTTTACCGCAACCCGCTACCACAGCCTCGTCATTGATCGTGACAGTTGCCCTGATGTATTAGAAATTACGGCTTGGACAGAGGATGGCCTGATTATGGGGGTGCGCCACCGCCAATATCCGACGCTGGAAGGGGTGCAATTCCATCCGGAGAGCATTCTCACCACCTGCGGCAAAGACCTGCTACGGAACTTTTTGCGACGGCTGTGCAGTCCATCGTTGTCAGCCAGCCACTTTTCGGTACACTGAGCGGGAATAGGAGTGTGGGGAGAAAGAATGGAACGGCGGCAGTTCTTGCGTTTGGCTCAAATTGGGGCGATCGCCAGCCTCGGTGGACACTGGGCAGCCCATGCCCAAGGGGGGGGTCTCTCTCTCCAATGGTTTGGCCACACCTGCTTTCTCTTTACCGGCAGTGGTCAGCGGGTACTGGTGAATCCCTTCCGTCCCATTGGTTGCACTAAGGGATTACGGCCACCTCGGGTTGCCGCTGATATGGTCATGATTAGCAGTCGCCTTTTGGACGAAGGCTACATCGAAGGTCTGCCAGGGCGACCTAAACTGCTTTTTCAACCGGGTTCCTATCAAGTCAATGGTTTGAGTATTCAGGGCATTCGCACTAGTCATGATCGCGTTGGTGGCTTCCGCTTTGGCGTCAATGTGGTTTGGCGCTGGCAGCAGGGGGGCATCAATCTCCTGCACATGGGTGGCATTGCCATGCCCATCACGATTGAACAACGAATTCTCATGGGACGGCCTGATGTGATGATTGTGCCAGTGGGAGGAAGTGACAAAGCCTATACGGCTGAGGAGGCCAAGGCAGCCATTGAAGTTTTGCAACCGCGTTTGGTTATTCCTTCCCACTATCGGACGGCAGCGGCTGACCCCAGTAATTGTGATCTGAGGGGCCTAGAGGACTTTTTGAAAGTTATGGAGGGAACCCCGGTTCGCCGCAGTGGTGGTGCCTCCCTCAGTCTATCGGCAGCCAGTCTGCCCCAAAATACCACTATCCAAGTCCTCAGGATTGGATGAGGAAAATGGCTATATTGTGTGTCAATGTTTCCCGTAGAACGAGTTGAGGCAACACCATGATTCAGGTCGAACACCTGACTAAGGTTTACGGTACAACCGTCGCGCTGCGGGATGTCAGCTTTTCAGCCGCCAGTGGTGAGATTCTCGGTCTCCTTGGTCCCAATGGCGCAGGGAAAACCACCACAATGCGGATTTTGGCGGGGTATCTACCGGCAACGAGTGGCACGGCCGCTATTGCAGGCTATGAAGTCCACACGGATCCGATGGCGGTGCGGCAGCGCATTGGCTATCTGCCAGAAAATCCCCCCCTCTATACGGAAATGACGGTGGCGGGCTATTTACACTTTGTGGCTCGCATCAAGGGCGTCAGTGCCGGCGATCGTTCCCAGCGGGTAGAATATGCCCTCAAAAGCTGTGGCCTCTGGGATCGGCAACAGACCATTATTCGCAAACTCTCGAAGGGCTATCGGCAGCGGGTCGGTATTGCCCAAGCGATCGTTCACGATCCACCCGCCATCATTCTGGATGAACCCACGGTGGGTCTGGATCCGCGTCAAATTATTGAGGTGCGCAACCTGATTAAAAACTTGGCGGGACAGCATACAGTGATTCTTTCCACCCATATTTTGGCGGAAGTGAGCATGACCTGCGATCGCGCCGTGATTATCAATAAAGGCGAAGTGGCGGGCATTGGCCAACTGGATGAACTGCTGCAACGCCTCAGCAGTAGCTACACCTATGACCTCGAACTCGTGGGCGATCGCCCCCATCTTGAATCCCTCCTCCAACAGTTGCCCGCTCTGCAACAGATCACATGGGGCAATAGCACTCCCCAAGGGCGGCAGCAACTTCAGGTCAGCAGTCCTTCAGAAATCGGTGCCGATCTCGCCAGTCTCCTTGTCCAAAATGGGGTGCAACTCTTTGAAATGCGCCGCTCCCGTGCCAACCTAGAGGAGGTGTTCTTGAAGCTAACGACCGATGAAGCCACTGCAGAACCCAGCGATACCACCGAAGAAGCCCATGCCTAGCGTTTCCCTCCACGGGCTGCGTGTCCTCCTTGCTAACATTCTTGCTATCTATCGCCGGGAACTCCAGAGTTACTTTAGTGCCCCCTTCTACTATGTGATTGCCGGGGTGTTCTGGCTGCTCAGCGGCCTGTTTTTCCTCGTGGTGATGACGACGATTATTAACCAAGTGGCTCAGCAGGATTTGCTGCAGCAACAGTTTGGGGCGCCGAGCCAAGCCATTGACGTTCCCAAGCTAATTCTCGAAAGTTTCCTTGGACTCCTAGGCTCCATTTCCCAAGTCATTCTACCCATGCTCTCGATGGGACTCTACACCGAAGAGCGCAAACGTGGCACCCTTGAACTGTTGGCCACCTCGCCGATTACTAACTGGTGTGTAGCCACAGGTAAACTTCTGGCAGTGCTCACCTTTTATACCACGCTCCTGCTGCCCGTTACTGTCTACCAGTTTGTGGCACTTCAGCAGAGCACGCCTCCCCTCTCCCCTTGGCTGATTCTGGCGGGCAATGGCGGATTGATTCTTTTGGCCGCTGCCATTCTCTCCCTAGGAATGTTTCTCTCGTCCTTGACCGATAGCACCATCTTGGCGGCCATTTTGGGGTTTGCTGTGTTGCTGATTCTTTGGGTGCTGGATGTCTTGGCTAAAAATACTGGCGGGAATCTCAGTGATATCCTCACCTACCTCTCACCCCTAGAGCACTTTACCAACCTGACACGGGGAATTTTCCGCAGCAGTAGCCTTGTTGTCTTTAGTAGTTATATTTTCCTCGGCATTTTCCTCACGGCACAGTCCATTGATGCCTTTCGTTACCAGCGCAATTAGGGGGTACCGGTCATGAAACGCTTTGCCCTAGGCTCACCTGAACGATTGACCACGGTATTGCTGTGGGCGGCACCACTTTTGATCATTGCTGGCTTGAGTGCTGGCCTCGTCACCAATCGCTGGAATTGGCTGCCCTTGGGTCTTTTAGCTTTGGGGGGGAGTGCTCTACTGCTGTGGCTGATCCAGCAAAGTCGTGTGTCCACAGGGTTTTGGGGACGGCGTTCTACCCAAACAAGTACCAATGCCATCCTGACTGTGGTTGCGGTGATTGCTCTGTTGGGCATCATCAATTTTTTGGCCGATCGCTACAGTGTTGAAATCGATCTCACCGAAAACCGTGCCTTTACCCTAGCGGCAGAAACCCGTGATGTTCTGCAAACTCTGGATCAGCCGGTGCGGGTATTGGTGTTTGATGCCAATGCTGCCAGTCGCGATCGCCTGCTGTTGGAACAGTACCGCCGTCAGGCCAATAGCCAATTCTCTTTCGAGTTCATTGACCCCCAAGAGCAACCCGCCCTTGCCAAAAAGTACAACGTGACTCAAGTGGGGCAAGTGATTGTTGTGGCGGGCAAGAAAACCCAGCGCATTGATGAAGACCTTTCTGAAAGCAACCTCACTCCTGCCCTGATTCGTGTGACCAGCGATCGCACGATCCGTGCCTATTTCACCACGGGGCACAATGAACTCCCCCTTGCGGGTGGGGCGGCCAGCCTCAGTGAAGTGGCTAAACTCCTCGAACAGCGGGATATAGAACTCCTGCCCCTGAATTTACTGGAGAAGGGGAAAATTCCTGAAGATGCCAATGTCATTGTTGTTGCTGGCCCCCGTCAGCCCTTTTTGCGTCTTGAGCAGGATCTTCTCAAGGCATACCTCAATCGTGGGGGTAGCCTGTTGCTGATGCTCGATGTCGATGTCAACGCCGGTCTTGATGATTTACTGAACAACTGGGGACTCACCCTCGATAATCGCTGGGTCATTGATGGCTCTGGTGTGGGTCAACAGGTGGGACTCGGTCCCGACACGATTGTTGTCACCACCTATGGCAATCACCCCATTACTCAACGCTTTGCCCAAGGTCCCAGTGTCTTTCCCCGCGCGCAAGCCATTCGCATTGATCCTGTAAAAGATGATGACATTGTTGAAATTGTCCTCTCCGGCCCGCAAACTTGGGCAGAAACCGACTGGGAGTCGGGCAACCTTGAATTCACTGAAGGCGTAGATACCAAAGGCCCGCTGCCGATTGGTGTGGCGATTACCCGTCAATTGAGTAACAATCCACCGAAGGAAGCCCGTTTGGTGGTCTTTGGGGATTCGGAGTTTGCCACCGATGGCGTGATTGCCTACCAAGGAATTAACAGTGATCTCTTTGTCAATTCCGTGCTCTGGTTGGGCGATCGCGACCAAAAGGCACTCTCGATTCGTCCGCGCGAAACCACCAATCGCCGCCTTCAACTCAATGTCACCACCAGTCGTTGGCTAGAGATTATCAGCGTGTTTCTGTTGCCCCTTGTCGGGTTTGGTGCAGCCGTCTTTGTCTGGTGGCGGCGCCGCTAACTCTTCTTCTATGGCAAGTTACCCCCGTTTACTCCTGTATGTCCTAATCATGGGTCTGCTTGGCGGCTTGTTGGTCGGTTTATCGGTCAAATTCTTTGGGGCAACGGGGGGACTCGCGGATGCGATCGCAGAGTTACACCATGAGGGTCGGTTAAGTTATCGCTCTCTACCGGGCATGGGCGTGTTTTTTAAGTCGCCCTCGGCGCCACACTGTTTGTTTTGGAAGTCCCCCATCGCCGCAGTGTTGAGTTTTATGAGGCAATCATTCCAGCCCTGATTTCTGCGGCTGCTGAGTTTACCCTTTGCCTTTTTTAAGCTGGTTGCCCTGAGTCTCTGTCTGCGGGGGGGGGTAGTCTTTGCCCTATTTTTTGTAGGCGCTGGTGTGGGCATGGCCCTCCATGAGGCACTCCCGAATACGCCCTTGAGTGTGGCCTTAGCTGGCATGATGGCGGCAATCACGGTGGTGGTGACCAAAACACCTTTGGGGCTGGCGGTGATTCTGACGGTGATTTCCCATAGGGCAATACTGCCCTTGATGACAATTGCGACCTTAACCAGTTATCTATTGACCTTGCCCATTGCTTGGATTCCTAGCCAGCGATCGCGTGAGGACACCCCTGATCCCTGAAAAATCATTAACAGAATATAAAATTCAGACACAACCCTTTACATTTCCCTGAGAGATTGATTAATATAGGGTTACATTCCGTTGCACAACACCAACGGGTGCCCCTGAAGCTTCTCAGGGACTCGGTCTGGGATTGTAAACGGTTTGTAGTATTCATTCATCTTGTTCAACAGGACTTATCACTATGACGACTGTTTTACAACGTCGCGAGCAACTGAACCTGTGGGAGCAATTTTGTAGCTGGGTCACCAGCACCAACAACCGCCTCTATGTGGGCTGGTTCGGCGTGTTGATGATCCCCACTCTGCTCGCTGCTACCATCTGTTTTGTGATTGCTTTCATCGCTGCTCCCCCTGTGGACATCGATGGCATCCGTGAGCCTGTCGCTGGCTCCTTGATCTATGGCAACAACATCATCACGGGTGCGGTTGTCCCCTCCAGCAATGCCATTGG